>JAYUAM010000130.1:0-5708 GCA_043741295.1 Acidimicrobiia bacterium | reverse complement strand
TGACGACATCGACGAGGTCGTCGTGGATCAGGCCGTTCGAGGCGACGACGTCCGACAGTCCTTCGCCCAGGTTCACCTCGCCGCCGTCGAACCCGGTGACGCGGCCGCCAGCCTCCTCGATCAGCACCATGCCGGCGGCCACGTCCCAGGCGTAGGTGGCGTCCTTCTCGACGAAGGCATCGAGGCGACCAGTCGCGATGTACGCCATCGCCATTGCGGGACACCCGATGCTGCGTGCGCCGCGTGCATGGAGGTGCAACTGCTCTACGCGCAGGACGTACTCGTGGATCACGTCGGGATCGTCGTTCTGCAGCCCGGTGGCGATGAGCGCCCGCTTCAGATCGGTGGTGTCACTCACCTGCATCGTGGTCCCGCCGCCCTTCTCGGCGGCGTACACCTCGTCGCGCAACGGGTCGTAGATCACGCCGGCGACGAGCGGTCCGCCGGTCTCCCGCACGGCGATCGACACACCCCACGGCGACAGACCGCGCGCGTAGTTCGAGGTGCCGTCGAGCGGGTCGACGATCCAGGTGTACGGCCCATCGACGTCGCCGGCGGAGCCCTCCTCCCCCATCACCGCGTGGACCGGATAGCGACCGAGGAGCACCTCGATGATCGCCGCCTGCGCGGCCTCGTCGGCCCACGTGACGATGTTGGCGCGCGTCGACTTCTGCGTGACCTCCATCGGGCGGGACAGCCCCTCCAGGAGCTTGGCGCCGCCGGCGCGAGCGGCGACGATGGCGGTCTCGAGCAGCTGCGGCGCAGGCATGAGCTGACCGTAACGGACCGAATCCGTCCAGCACCTAACGGGAGCGCGGCCCGAGCGACCGACCGGTGAGGATCGCCAAGGCGGAGGCGGCGATCCATGCGTCGCTCGCCGTCAGCCCGACCCGTTGGAACAACCCGTGGCGCACCGACGTCGTCGTCAACGCCAGCGCGGTGGCCGACACGACGCCGGCGACGACCCCGGCGACGGCGAGCCCCCGCCGACCCTGAGCGGCGAGCGGGCGAGCGGCCAGCAGCGGCGTGGCGGCGAGTGTGATGTAGCCGATGCCGGCGGCGACGCCGTGCCAGGTGTCGATGGCGGCCGACCGGTCGAGCGGCAGCGCGGCGACAGCGAGGGTCGCCAGGCCGGTGGCGGCCGCCGACAGCCAGGCCGGACCGTCGACCGCGCGACGCAGCGCCGAGGCATACGCCGGCAGCCCAAGGCCGAAACCGACAAAGCCGGCGGTCATCAGAGGTCGAGTGTCGGCACCGACGGCGGCAAGCCGGCTGATGGCGTCGTGCACCGGCGAGTACGGCCGGACCGAGTGCGCCGCACCGAACACCCAGGCACCGACGAACGCCGCCGGCCCCACGACCCCGCCCGCCGCGAGCCAGGTAACATCCCCGCCGCGCCGGCAGGGGGTCGGTGCCAACGGGGTCTCCACGGGGGAAATCATGGCCGAAGTCGTATCCGTCGATCAGTTCCTGGACGGCTGGTACCCCGGATGGAAGCCAGAACACCTCGAGGACTACACCGTCCGCATGAAGTCGGGGCCGTTCACCAAGGAGGACGAGTCCCGCTTCTGGTTCGTCGACTTCCACTGGCCCCGCGGCTTCTCCCCGCTCGGCATGACACTCGTGACCGGCGCGGCGTGGTCGACGCAGCTCGCCGCCCACCAGCTTCCGCTCCCCCCGGCCGGCGGGCTCGTGCAGCGCATGGGCGGCCCGTTCCTGTACGAGGGCGAGGTGCCGGTCACCTCGCACTGGGACATCGGCCAGCGCGCCTTCCGCATCGAGCGCAACATGCCCAAGTTCCTCGGCAACTTCGAGGCCATCTGGGAGGAGCGCAAGGAGGAGCTCGACCACTCGCTCAACTACTTCGAGAGCTACGACTTCGGCGGGAAGTCGATCGCCGAGATCGCCCAGTTCGTCGAGGACGGCCAGACCTTCCAGCGGCGCGCGTGGGAGATCCACTTCGAGATCATGTACCCGCTCCTGGCGATCTACCTGCAGCTCTACGGGCTGTGCGCCGGCAACGGGATCGACCCCGGCAACATCGCCAAGATGGTGCAGGGACGCGACTCCAAGATCATGGAGACGGACCGTGCGCTGTGGGGACTCGTCGACGAGGCCAAGCGCCTCGGCGTCACCGAGCACTTCGACCACGAGCCGGCGGCCATCCGCCCGGCGCTGGCCAAGGCCGGCGGCAACTCGTCGGTGTGGCTCACGACGTTCGACGACTTCCTGAAGGTGTACGGCTGGCGCACCGAAGGCATCGCCGACGTGAACATCCCCTCCTGGATCGAGAACCAGGAATCCCCCCTCGGCCAGCTGCGCAACTTCATCAAGATGGAGGAACGCCACGACTTCGACAGGTCCCGCGCCGCCGCGCTGGTGGAGAGGGACGAGGCGATCGAGTCGGCCCGCGGGCAGCTGAACGGCGAGACGCTGGAGCAGTTCAACCAGCTGCTCGCCATCAACCAGGTCGCCAACTTCGCCTGGTGGAACGAGGACCACAACTACTACATCGACCTGCGCGCCTCGATCCCGCTCCGCCGCGGCGCCCTGGCCCTCGGCGCCGCAGTAGGAGCCGACACCTACGACGACGCGCTGTTCCTCTTCGCCCCGGAGATCCGCGAGATCGGCCACGGCCTGACGACGTGGAAGGACAAGCAGTCGATCGTCACGGCGCGGCACCAGTACTACGACAACTACCAGGAGCAGCGCCCGACGGTGCCGAAGGTGGTCGGCACGCTGCCGGAGAAGGTGGAGGACCCGGTCCTCATCGAGATCTTCGGCATGCACCACCACTACTTCGAAGGCCTCAAGTCCGACGCCAACTCGACGATGCTCACCGGCTTCCCGGCCTCGGCCGGCAAGGTCACGGGCAAGGCCCACGTGATGCTCTCGGCGATGGAGCTCTTCGACCTCGAGGAGGGCGAGATCCTCGTCACCGAGGCGACGTCACCGAACTGGACGCCGGCGTTCGCGATCATCGCTGCGTGCGTGTGCGACGGTGGCGGCTCGCTCACCCACGCCGCCACCGTGAGCCGCGAGTACGGCATCCCCTGCGTTGTCGGCACCTCGGTGGCCACGCAGCGGATCAAGACCGGCGACCTCATCGAGGTCGACGGCACCAAGGGCGTCGTCACCATCCTGGAACGCGCCGCGACATGAGCCAGACGCACCGTCACGCCCTCGCGGGCAAGCGCGTGGTGGTGACGGGCGCCGCTCGTGGCATCGGCGCCGGGCTCGCCGCCTACCTCGATGAGCGCGGCGTTACGGTCGTCACCGCCGACATCAACGCCGAGGGCGTCGATGTGGCGTGCGACGTGACCAGCGAGGACGACGTCGCCGCGCTCTTCGCCCACGCCGGCGAGATCGACGGACTGGTGAACTGCGCCGCCCTCCTCGTCGGCCGCAAGGCGTCGACCGACATCACCGTCGAGGAGTGGGACCGCATGATGGCCGTGAACGTGCGCGGCACGTTCCTGTGCTGCCGCGCCGCCGCCGACAACATGGCCGGACGGGGCGGCAGCATCGTGAACGTGGCGTCGGCGACCGCGCTGACCGGAAGCCACGGCTTCTCGCACTACGTGGCGTCGAAGGGTGCGGTGATCTCGCTCACCAAGGCCCTCGCCAACGAGTACGGCCCGCTCAACATCCGCGTGAACTGCGTGGCGCCAGGCTTCACACCGACCCCCGGCTCGTCGGCGCTCGGCGAGTACGACCCGACCCGAACACCGCTCGGGCGCGTGATGCGCCCCGACGACCTCTACGGCACGCTCACCTACTTCCTCGCCGACTACGCCGCCTTCGTGTCGGGCCAGACGATCGTCGTCGACGGCGGACGCTTCCCGCACTAGCCCGCCATGGCCCTTCTCGACGATCACGACGCCGTCGGGCTCGCCGCGCTCGTGCGTCGGGGCGAGGTGTCGGCACGCGAGCTCGTCGACGCGGCGATCGCTCGCATCGAGGCGCGCAACCCAGCGCTGAACGCGGTGATCCACCGCCAGTACGAGCGCGCCCGACGCGAAGCCGACGGTCCGCTGGGCGACGGACCGCTTGCGGGCGTGCCGTTCCTGATGAAGGACTTCAAGGGTCGCGAGGCCGGTGAGCCGTACCACATGGGCTGCCGGGCCCTTCGCGACATCGACTACCGGCCCCGCACATCGAGCTCGCTCGCCCACGCGTTCCGCGCCGCGGGCGTGATCCCGCTCGGGCGCACGAACGTGCCCGAGATGGCGCTCGTCGGCACGACCGAACCGGCGCTGTACGGGCCGACGCACAACCCGTGGGATCTCGCCCGCTCCCCCGGTGGGTCGTCGGGCGGATCGGCTGCCGCGGTCGCCGCCGCCATCGTGCCGGCCGCCCACGCCAACGACATCTCTGGTTCCATCCGCATCCCAGCAGCGCACTGCGGCGTGGTCGGGCTGAAGCCGACCCGAGGACGCGTGGTGCTGAGCGCCGCCGATCCGATCGTCGGGATGAACGTCGAAGGCGTCGTCAGCCGTACGGTGCGCGATACGGCCGCGCTGCTCGACGCCATCACGACCACGTCGGCCTGGTGGCCGGCTCCGGCCCTGAGCCGCCCGCTGACGGGCGAGGTCGGTGCCGATCCGGGCCGATTGCGCGTCGGGCTGTGGACCACGGCGTTCAACGGCGCGGTGGTCGATGCCTGGTGTGCGCAGGCGGCCATTGACGCGGCAGCCCTGCTCGCATCGCTCGGCCATCACGTCGCCGAGGGGGCTCCGTCCGCGCTGTCGGATGCCGGTCTGTGGGCCGCCGCGAAACTCGCCCTCAACGCGCAGGCCGCCAGCGAGGCCGACCACTGGACCGAGCGGCTCGGTCGCCCCCTCGGTGAGGACGACGTCGAGCCGACGTCGTGGGCGTCGATCAGCGCCGGCCGGGCGTTGACCGCGCCGCAGATCCTCGACGTGCTCGAACAGCTGCAGGGGTTCGCCGCGCAGGCACAGCAGTGGTGGAACGAGTTCGATCTGCTCGTCACGCCGACCACCGCCGCGCCGCCCACCGTCCTCGGCGAGTACCTGTCGCACTACGAGTCGGGCCGCGGGTCGGCCTTCACCCGCCCGTTCAACGTCACCGGCAACCCGGCGATCTCGCTCCCCCTCGGTTGGCCCGACGACGGCCTGCCCCGCGGCGTTCAGCTCATCGCCGCCTACGGCCGCGAGGACATTCTCATCCGGGTGGCGAGCCAGCTCGAAGTGGTGGCGCCGTGGGCCCACCGCCGGCCGCCCGTCACGCCACGGGGATAGCCTCGGTCGCATGATCGTCGCCATCGTCCGCTTCTCCCTGCCGAAGGTCCTCACCTTGGCCGAGGCGACCGCCGCCTACGAGGCGAGCGCGCCGAACTACCAGCGCGTCGACGGCCTGCGCCGCAAGCACTACCTCCTCGGCGACGACGGCCGGGTCGGCGGCGGCGTGTACCTGTGGGACAGCCGGGCGCAGGCCGAGGCGCTGTACGACGCGGCGTGGAGCGCGCGCATCACCGCCCGCTACGGCACCGCGCCCACGGTCGAGTACTTCGACTCCCCCGTCACCGTCGACGCCGACGCCATCACCGTCGGATAGTCGAGTGCCACCCCACCGGGCACGACGGACGCTCGCGTCGTCGGCGGCCACGATCGCAGCCGTGCTCGCGGTCACCACCTGCAGCGGCCGCTCGTCGGGCGGGTCGGCGACCGACGGGCCTCACCCGACCG
>JAYUAM010000129.1:0-2392 GCA_043741295.1 Acidimicrobiia bacterium | reverse complement strand
ACGCGGGAGCCTTGCCGGCGTCGCGCAACTCGGCGGCGAGCACGATGCACTGATCGATGGGGCCACCAGGGGCCACCTCGAGGTGCACGAGGTCACCTCGTCGGGTCGCCGGCTCGGCCAGCAGTCGGGTGGCCGACACCCTCGAGTGGACCCGCAGCCGGTAGAGCGCGACGCGGGCCCGCTCCACTGGTTGACGAGCGAGTTCGACGAACGGGAACGAATCGCGCTGATCGAGGTGCACCCCGGTCGCCCACCAGTGCTTGAGCACCGATCCCTTCGTCCCCGAGCCGGCCGGCGCGACGCCGGGTATCGACGAGGGAGCCTGGGTGCGGGCGAGGACCATCGGCACACCACTGAGGCGGTGCTTCGGATCCTGCTCGGCTTCGACGTACCAATCGTCGGCCCGCGGTGTGAGGGCATACTCGGCGACGGCCCGGCGCAACTCGCCACCGCGCCGTCCGCCGACACGGGCATCGGTCTGCCCGACGAGCACGCGCAGCGAGTGCTCGCCGAGCAGCACCCACGGTCTCGGTCGGTCGTGGGCGTCGGCCGTGACGACGTAGGTGGGCACGTTGCGTTCGAGCGCGTAGTCGACGGCAGGGAGCAGATCGGTGTCGTGGCTGAGTACCAGGATCGCCTCGAACTCGCTGCGGCCCTGGGCGATGGCGTCGGCCTGCCGGCAGATCTCGACGGCGCAGAGCACGTCGACCCGCTTCTCGCGTTGCGGCGTGAGGTCACCGACGAGCGCGAACCCGCGCGCGTCGGCGCGCACCTCGTCGCGGTAGCGGCGGTTCTTCTCGGACCGGCGCTGTAGTTGCTCGTTGCCACCACGGTCGGCGATCGCTACCGACACGCACACGCGGGCGACCTCGAACCCGTACGGTGCCAGGGCGCGGGCGACCCCGTCGACGGACGGAAGGCCGGTTGCGCCCAGGATGCGGCCGGCCCAGCCGTGCACGTTGCGCGAGTCGACCACGGCCACGGCGCGCACGGGTCGGTGCGCCATGGTGGAGGGGACGTCACGAGCCGGCTGATCGGCGGGGGGCATGTGGCGGCCGATCGTAGGCCGTCGCGTCGGCCGGGTGATACGGCCGTCGCGTCGGCCGGGTGATACGGCCGTGGCGTCGGCCGGGTCGGTCCCCAGGTGTCGGGGGTAGCCTGGTCGGCGTGATCGACGTCGAGGCGGGCTGGGCCGATCTGGGCTCGTTCATCCGCGGCCAGCGCGACGCCGCCCAGATGTCGGTGCGGCGGCTGGCCGAGCTGGCCGGGGTGTCGAACCCGTACCTCAGCCAGATCGAGCGGGGCCTGCGCAAGCCGTCGGCCGACATCCTCCAGCAGATCGCCAAGGCGTTGCGCATCTCGGCCGAGACGCTCTACGTCCACGCCGGCATCCTCGACGCCGACGCCACGCCGCACCGATCGGTGATCGAGGCGATCGGCAGCGATCCCCTGTTGACGCCGGAGCAGCGCAAGAGCCTGATCACCGTCTACGAGAGCTTCCGCGCTCAACACGTACCGAAGGCCGCCGACGACGCGACCGTCGGCGGGCCATCGCTGGATGACGGCGCCGGCGCCGATCGATCCGTGAACGATTCGACCGCCCAACGGGAATCCACCCGACCTGGACGGGGTTGATCGAGCCCGTGCGCGTCGCTGCTCTCTCCATGCACACCTCGCCGCTGCTGCAGCCGGGAGTCGGCGATTCCGGTGGGATGAACGTGTATGTGCGCGAGCTCTCCTCGGCCGTCGCCCAGACGGGGGTCGACGTCACCGTCTACACCCGTCGCTGGCGCGACGGGCTGCCAGACGCCGTGCATGTCGAGCCCGGGCTCACCGTCGTGCACGTTGCTGCCGGCCGGCCCGATCTTCCGAAGGAAGCGTTGCCCGACGCCGTCGACGAGTTCACCCGAGCGGTTCTCGGCCATCTCGATCGCAACGGTGGCACCGATCTCCTGCACGCGAATTACTGGCTGTCCGGCGTGGCCGGTCACAAGATCAAGCACGAGCTCGATCGGCCCCTCGTCACCACGTTCCACACGCTGGCCCGCGTGAAGGCCGAAGGCGGCGACCCGGAACCACTGCGCCGCGAGCGGGCCGAGGCCGAGATCATCGGCTGCACCGACACGATCTGCGTGTCGTGCACCGAAGAGGAGTCGCAGTTCCGGCGGCTGTACGGCGACCCGCCTGGACACATCGAGATCGTGGCGCCCGGCGTCGAGCACGCCTTCTTCGGTCCGGGCGACAAGGGCGGCGCCCGGCGGGCGATCGGTCTTGGCGACCACCCGGTGCTGCTCTTCGTCGGGCGCATCCAACCGCTCAAGGGCCTCGATGTCGCCGTGCGTGCGCTCGCCGCGCTGTCGCAGCGCGATGCGATCCTCGTCGCCGTCGGCGG
>JAYUAM010000128.1:0-2394 GCA_043741295.1 Acidimicrobiia bacterium | reverse complement strand
TCCACCGCGCCGGCGTGCCGATCGACGCGACCTGGTCGCGCGCTACCCCGTACGCCCCGTTCCAGTTCTTCGACCCCCGCACCGGTACCGAACTCGGTATCGGAGCTGGAGTCACCTGGCTCGAACTGAGTCGAGCCTGACGAATGGCATCGTCGACGGGGCCCGGCCACCGGGGCATCCGGACTATCGAGCGCCCATGCCCGTGAGGTTGATAGCGGGCGGGCGACCGCTCACGACGTCGGCGATCAGGGCGCCGGCACCGGGGCCCATCGTCCAACCCATGTGGCCGTGGCCGGTGTTGAGCCACAGGTTGTCGAGCTCGCTGTGGCCGATGATCGGCGGCCCGTCGGGCGTCATCGGGCGCAGGCACGCACGGTACGCGCCGCGGTCCCAGTGGGCGGCGTTCGGAAACAGGCGCTTGCCCGTCTCGAGCACGGCGGCGAAGTCGTCGGGCTTCCACGACCGGTCGTAGCCCGCGAACTCGGCGGTGGACGACATGCGCAGCTTGTCGCCGAGGCGCGACCAGGCCACGAGGGTGGTCTCGTCGACACCACCGACGTGCGGGCAGCCGTCGGAGTCTTTGATGGGGAAGGTGGCCGAGTAGCCCTTCGCCGGGTACACCGGCACCTTCAGCCCGACGGTGCGACCGATCGCCGCACTGCCGGTCCCGAGGGCGAGCACGTAGCCGTCGCCGACGATGTCGCCCGTGGTCGTCTGCACGGCGACGACGCGGTTGCCATCGCGCCGCAGTCCGTTGATCGTTCGCCCGAGTTGGAACTCGACGCCGAGGACGCGGCACGCAGCCGCGAGACCGACGCAGTACTTCTCGCAGTCGCCGCTGGCGTCGGTGGCTCCGAAGATGGCGCCAGCCATCTGGTCCTGCACGGGAGCGAACACCGGCTCACGGGCGACCACACCGGCCGGGTCGAGCAGCTGCAGATCTTCGCCGTCGTCGCGCAGGAGCGTGGTCTTCGCCCATCCGGCGTCGAGCTCGGCCTTGTTGCCGTACAGGTAGAAGATGCCGGCGGTCTCGGCGGCGTAGTCGATGTGTTCGCGCCGGGCCACGTCGTTCAGCGTGCGATGGCTGAACTGGCACAGCTTGTGCTTCACGAGCGTGTTGCGCTTCGCCCGGTGGGTGGTGCACTCACGCAGGAACCGCAGTCCCCACGAGACGAGTTGCGGGTCGAGCCGCGCCTTCACCCGGATCGACGTCTTCTCGCCGGCCAGCGAGCGCACCAGCATCTTCGGCGCCGCCGGCGACGCCCACGCGTACGAATGCCCGGGCGCGATCAGGCCGGCGTTGGCGGCGCTGGCGTCCTGACCGACCTCGCGCTCGCGATCGACGACCACCACCTCGTGCCCGTCGCGGGCGAGGAAGTAGGCGCTCGACACCCCCACGATGCCCGCACCGAGAATCACGATTCGCACTTGAACGTGCCTCCGCTGCGCTCCGGCCTGCCGTGCTCGCCGGCGCCGCTGCGCTTCGCCGCTTGCCGAACCTCACCCGCCATCACAAGCACGCCCCTCAGAACGAGCCCCGGTAGGGGCGGGGGTTCACGGCATTCTGAACCCACGTGACGAAGCTGATCCAGTCGAAGACGGGGAGGCCGGTCGCCGCGTGCATCGCGTGGGCGTACGGCGGCAGATCGCTGCACTCGAGGAACAGGGCGGCCACGGACGGATCGTCGTCGACGATCTCGACGGCCAGCTCCGCCATCTCCGCGGTCATGCGGGCGACATCGAGCTCGCCGAGCTCTTCCATGATCACGGCGTTGAAGTAGGGCTTGCGGTTCGCGCCGTACACAACGATGCGTCCGCGCATCGTCTCGTCGATCCCGGCCGACTCGAACAGCACCGGGCGCACGGCCTCGTCGTTCGCGGTGATCATCGCCACCGTGCGACTCGGATGAAGCAGGCGAAGCACGAGCGGCATCTGCAACAGGCTCGACAAGAACACCGGCACGTCGACGGCCTCCTGCACCCGCTCCTGGTAGACCGCCATGAACCCGCAGTCGCCGGTGATCGCTCTCACCCCCTGGCCGACGAGGTAGCGAGCGGACTCGACAAAGGCGTCGCCCAACTCAGGACCACCCTCCATCACCGCGCACGTCGTCGCGCCGGGGACCTTCAGATACTGCACCGGGAAGTCGTACGACGTGGCGTTGCCGACATCGCCCGGCACGAACGGGATGTTGCAGTCGAGCATGAGGATGCCGACGGGCACGCCGTAGGAGACGCGCCCCGTCGTCGCCCGATGGATTCCCGATGGCGCGACCACAGGTCTTGTGGCCGAGCCGGTCGTCGAGCCGATCACCGTCATCGCTACCCCGATCCTGGTTCTGCAACGGGCCACGAGGCCCGCAGCGTCAATCGTAGCGACGACGCCACCCCAGT
>JAYUAM010000127.1:0-2397 GCA_043741295.1 Acidimicrobiia bacterium | reverse complement strand
GGGGAATCCTGGCTGACTGGGGTGCCGACGTCGTCAAGGTGGAACCACCGGCGGGCGATCCGCAGCGGCAGATCTTCGGCGCGCTCGGGTTTGCCGACCAGGCCGGCGTGCCACCGTTCGAGCTCGACAACCGTGGCAAGCGCTCGGTCGTGCTCGACCTCACCACCGACGACGGTCGCGCCGCCATGGACGTGCTCCTCGCCACCGCCGATGTGTTCCTCACCAACGTGCGCGTCGAACCGCTAACCCGGATGGGCCTCGACCCGGACGCGGTCGTCGCCCGATTCCCGAACGTCGTCTACGCCCACGTGAGCGGGTACGGGCTGGAGGGCCCTGACGCCGGGCGGCCGGGCTACGACATCGGCGCGTTCTGGGCCCGCTCGGGCATCGCCCACACGCTGGTGCCACCGGGCGATCCGCCTCCCGGATCCGTCGCCGCGATCGGCGACCACACGACGGCGATCACGATCACGTCCGGCATCCTCGCCAAGCTCCTCGAGCGCGGGCGCACCGGCACGGGTGGGCTCGTAGCGACGTCGTTGTTGCGCACCGGCATCTACTGCCTCGGATGGGACGTGGGCGTGCACCTGCGGTTCGGCAAGCGGGCCCGCACCCGGGCGCGCACCGAGCAGCCACAACCGCTGATCAACAGCTACCAGGCAGGCGACGGCAAGGGGTTCTGGCTCATCGGTCTCGAAGGCGATCGCCACTGGCCCGGTCTGCTCGCCGCGTTCGGTGACGACGTCGCCGGCGCCGACGGACTGGCGTCCGACGAGCGCTTCGTGTCGGCCCGCACCCGAGCGACGAACCGTGAGGCGCTCATCGCCGCGCTCGATGCGCTGTTCGCCGCCCGACCGTTCGCCGAGTGGACGGCCCGTTTCGACGCGCACGATGTGTGGTGGGCGCCGGTCAACTCGATCCCCGATGTCATCGCCGATCCGCAAGCCGTCGCCGCCGGCGCGTTCGTCGACATGACCCCCCGGCCCGACGAGGCGCCCTACCGGGCGGTGGCCACGCCGGTCGACTTCGGCGGTCAGCGCCTGACCCCCGGCCCCGTGCCCGAGGTGGGTGAGCACACCGACGAGATCCTGCGCGAGCTCGGCCTGCGCTGACGCGCTCGGCATCGGTGACGTCCGCGGACCGAACGTTGACCGGTTGACGGCGGTAGACGCACCCAGCCCGTCATCGTTTGGAACTCGGCGCCGGTAGCGCGACGTCAGCGGCGCGCTTCCTGGGCAGCGCGCGTCTTGGTCGCCGCCCAGCTGCAGATCGGGCAGAGCGCGAAGTCGTGGCGCAGGGCGGGGCAGTACTCGCGCCCGAAGAAGATGATCTGCAGGTGGCGCCGGATCCAGGTGTCGACCGGGAACACGGCCTTGAGGTCGCGCTCCGTGTGCTCGACGTTGGAGCCGTCGGACAGGCCCCATCGCGCGGCGAGCCGGTGGATGTGGGTGTCGACGGCGAACGCCGGCACACCGAACGCCTGCGCCATCACCACGCTCGCCGTCTTGTGACCGACGCCGGCGAGCGATTCGAGGAACGTCCAGTCGGGCAGCACCTCGCCGCCGGCGTCAAGGATCTGGTTGGCCGCCGTCCACAGGTTCTTCGCCTTCGTCGGGGCGAGGCCGATCTCACGGATCAGTTCGAGGATCTGGTCGGGTCGCATGGCCGCCATCTTCTCTGGCGTGTCGGCGATGGCGAAGAGGCGCGGGGTCACCTCGTTCACCTTCTTGTCGGTCGTCTGCGCTGACAGCGCGACGGCCACGAGAAGCGTGTACGGGTCGCGGTGGTCGAGCGGGATCGGCGGCTGCGCGTACAGGTCATCGAGGATCTCGCCGATCCGGTCCGCCTTCTCCCGCCGCTTCACGACGACGCAGGCTAGCGACCGCTCGGTCGCCCGTGGTCGGTGGGCCGGGTCGGGGCCGGAGGGCACCGTCAGAATCGCGGCGGTCGACGTTCGCGGAAGGCGGCGATGCCCTCGCGGTACCCGGCCGACCTCTTCGGCCGGAAGGCCGAGGCGCGTTGCGGCGGTCGTGAGCTTGGCGTCGCGTGACCCGAAGCGGAGGTCGTAGAAGCAGGCGAGGGCGGCGAGCCCGATGCCCGCGCATGCCCCGTTGACAACGGCGATCACGGGGAAGCGCAGAGCGAGTCTCTCGCAGCACACGTGACCGCCCGGCGGTTGCGGTGCCGGCGATCTGTTGGCGACGCAATCCGCTCGCTCCACGCCCGTGCCATGCTGGGCCGGTGGGCGAGTCGAGCGACGCAGGGCGACGGCTCCTGGCGGCGCTCGACAGGCTCCGTGTGCTCACGGCTGGTCGCACTCTGACCGGATCGACGCACGACCGTGCCGACGACGACGTCGGCACGGTCGCCAGCGACGATGCCGTCGGCTTCGATCCG
>JAYUAM010000126.1:0-2398 GCA_043741295.1 Acidimicrobiia bacterium | reverse complement strand
CGCGATGCGTCCCGCCCTCACGTCCACCCATCCTCGGCGATGAGCTCGCTGACGATGCGCCCGCTGATCGCCACCAACGGCAGCCCGCCGCCGGGATGGCTCGAACCGCCGACGAGGTAGAGACCGCGCCGCGGGCCGCGGTTGCCCGGACGCACGAACGCGGCGCGCCGGCCGTCGGACGACGTGCCGTAGATCGAGCCGCCCTCCGCCCGGTAGCGCGACGCCAGGTCGGCCGGCGTGATCGTCTCGGTGAACGCCAGCCTCGGCCCTAGGTCGACGCCGCGCTCGGCCAGGCGTCGCAGCACGAGATCGCGGTAGTCGGCCGTCGTCGCCGCATCCCACGAACCGCCCGGCGGCGTGTTCACGAGTACGAACCAGTTCTCGTCGCCGGTCGGCGCCTGCGAAGCGTCGGTCACCGACGAGACGCAGGTGTAGATCGTCGGTTCGTCGCTCGCCCGGCCGGCGTCGAGGGCGTCGTACTCGCGCCGGTAGCTCGGTGAGAACCACAGGTTGTGATGGGCGAGCCCGCCGGTAACCTCGGTGCGGCCGTGCACACCTGCGAGGACGACGAAGCCCGAGCCCGATGGCCTCGCCCGGCGCACACGTCGCAGCACCCGCCGATCGGGGAGCAGGTCGCGGTACAGGTGCACGGCGTCGACGTTGGCGACGACCACGTCGGCTTCGAGCACCGCGGGCTCGCTATCGCCGGCGATGCGTACGCCGCGCACCCGGCGATCGTCGGCCGCGATTGCCACGACTTCGGCACCGGTCCGCAGCACGACGCCCACCCGCTCCGCCGCCGCGACCAGTGCGTCGCGCAGCTGACCGAGCCCACCCATCGGGTACCACGCGCCGTGGGCCGACTCGACGTGTTCGATGCACGCAAGCGTGGCCGGCGCGCGGTACGGGCTGGAGCCCGAGTACGTGGCGTACCGGCCGGCCCACTGCTGCAGCCGGGCGTCGTCGAAGTCGGCGGCCGCGGAGCGCTGGAGAGTGCGCAGTGGGTCGATGGCGAGCAGGTCGCGCGGCGAGCGCAGTCGAGAGAGCAGTTGGCGCGGCGAGTCCATCGAGCCGGCCAGGAAGGTGCGTTCGGCCACGGTCCAGATCGAGCGGGCCCGGTCGTCGAAGGCGCGCCAGCGCGCACCCGAGCCGGGGGCGAACCGTTCGAACGCCGCCTCGGTCTGGGCCGGGTCGTCGCACGCGTCGAGGGTCGTTCCGTCTACCCAGTGGTAGCGGACCTGGGGGTTGAGCCGCACGAGATCGAGCTCGGCCGCCAGCGTCGTGTCGGCCAGCCGCAGCACCTCGTCGAACACGTGCGGCAGCGTCAGCAGCGACGGGCCCGTGTCGAACGAGAAGCCGTCCCGTCGACACACGCCGAGCTTGCCGCCGACGACTTCGTTGCGTTCGAGCACGGTGACGTGATGCCCGGCGACGGCGCACCGGATCGCCGCGCACAAGCCGCCGACCCCGCCACCGACGACGACGATGTCAGCCACGCGCCGACACCGACCCCGCGAGCGCGCGGACGAACCGAGACCACAGACGAAGGCGTGTCGCGGCGACTACGGCCGGCGGCAACATCGCCGCTCCGCCGACCGCGGCGACGAGCGGGTCGCCGAAGAACGCGGCGAAACCGAGCGTCTGCATCACGGCCATCCACCCGTACTCGCCGACGAGCATGGGGTCGGGCTCGCCCGTTGGCAGTAGCACGTCGAGTGCAACCATCACCACGAGTCCGGTCACGAACCAGCCGACGAAGTTCGACAGCGGTATGTCGCGGTACCGGCCCCGGCGCACCCAACGCCAGTAGCCCTCGCCGACCATCTGCGGGTCGAGGAACAGGTCCCACGCAGTCAGGCAGAGCGCGCCGGCGACAACCCGGCGGGCACGCGTCGAGCGCGCACCGAGCGCGGCGTGGGCGGTCTCGCGCGCCGGCAAGGCCATCGCGAACCAGGCGAGCGGCACGATCGCCGGCACGCCCCGGATGGTGGGCCGCAACACGCCCGTGTACGAGTAGCGACCGAACGGCACGCCGTGCGTGGTGCCGACGTGCTCGACGACGGTCGTGCCGGCACCGATGCCGAGACCCGTGGCCAGCGCACGGGGCAGACCCCATCGGCGCGCCGCGGCGGCGAACGTCGAGCCCGCCAGACCACCGACGACGACCGTGGCCAGCCCCGCGCGCGTGCCCCGGCGCCGTAGCGGTGTGGCGATGAGCGCGGCGGCGTGGAGCGCGAACGACAGTCGGGAGGATCTACCCACGGCCGAGCATCGTGCCACCGACGAGGACGAGCTTGCGCCACGTCGGCACGCGGGCCCGCTGCGAGAACACGTCGTAGTCCTGCGCCTCGATGTGTTCGAGGATCCTGGAGTACAACACGCGTGCCGAGCGGATGCA
>JAYUAM010000125.1:0-5736 GCA_043741295.1 Acidimicrobiia bacterium | reverse complement strand
CGCCCGCCGATGGCCCGGCCCGCGAGGAGGACCCGGCCGGAGGCTCCGCCGGCGACGACGAGCCGGTGCTTCATGGCGAGGTCACCGAGACTGGTCCGTGTACGACGGCGTTCGATGCCGACGCCGCAGGGCTGGCAGGTAGGGCCCCTGCGGCGATCGGCGACGGACTGGCCACTCCCCTCTCGGCCGCCGGTCAGCTCGAGGGCACCGGTGTGCTCGACAACGACGACGGCGACTTCGGCGCGTTCGCCGTGCCCGACGACCTCAGCACGTTCTCGTTCGCCGAGACCGGCATCGCCGCAACCGGCATGTCTGTGACCGGCATCGCCGCGACCGATTTCGCCGCGACCGATGTTCCCGAGACCGGCGTTCCCGAGACCGGCACCGAGGCAGCCGCCGTCGCGTTCGGGGCGACGGCGGTCGACCCCGATCTCGAGCACCTGGTCGACGGACCGGCGGCCCACGTCGAACTGCCACCGACCTTTCCGCTGGCCAGCGAGCCGGCCACCGCGGTTGCCGCCGCCGGCCTGGGCTCCGCCGCCGGCCTGGGCTCCGCCGCCGGCATCGTGACGGGCCCGGGACCGGTCCCCGCCGGAAGCGTCGACGGTTGGCGCTCCCCGCGACCGCGCCCGCCGACGGTCGACGAGAAGCGGCGCCGCTGGCCGAAGGTCTTCGCCCTGCTCCTGATGCTGGTCGCGATCGCTGGCGTCGTGATCGCGCTGGCCAACCGCGCCGACGACGGCGCGGTGTCCTCGGGGGCCGGTTCGACCGCAGCCGTCGCCACAGCGGCAGCCACCTCGGTGCAATCGGGCACCACCGCCGCCGCCAGCGCAGCAGCGCCGGTCACGACCACCGCCAACCCGGCGGCACCGGGAACGACCGCGTCGTCAGCAACAGTCGTCGCGCCGCCAACGACTCCCGCCGCCCCGGCCACCACGGGTGTCGTCGGGGCGCCAGCCCCGCCAGTGGCCGAAGACGCCATCGATCTGTTCACACCGGTGCGTTGGGCGATCTTCGACAACGGCAAGGTCCAACTCCTCGGACGCGTCCCGAGCCAGCAGATCGCCGACACCATCGCGACGAAGGCGGCGGCGGTCGTCGGCAAGGACAACGTGCAGGTCGGCTACACGATCGACCCGAATGCACCGCTGCCACCGTCGGCGCCGCTCTATGTCAAGGACCTCGTGCTGTTCGATCCAAGCAGCGCGGCGCTCAAGCCGGCGTCGTACCCGCTGCTCGACCTCGGCGTCGTGCTCCTGCAACAGAATCCGGGCGTGCACATCCGGGTCATCGGCCGTACCGACAACCGGGGCGATCCGAACAAGAACCTTCTGCTCTCACTCGACCGGGCCCAGGCGGTGATCGACTACGTCACGTCCAAGGGGATCGACCCGACCCGGCTGACCCCAGTTCCCCTCGGCGCCGAGGCCGCCGTCGGCGACAACGCCACGCCCGACGGGCAGGCGCAGAACCGCAGCGTGGCGTTCGTGATCACCGGTCTGCTCTCCTGAGTTGCCGGCGTGTGCGTTCTTCGTTACAAGCCCGTGCGGTGGCCATCGTCACCCGGTGGTCACCGCATACAGGCGCTAAATTTTCGTAATGCCTCGATTCAAGGTCGGACTCCAACTGCACCCGCAAGGGACGACGACCGATGCCCTGCAGATCGCCTGGCAGGCCGCCGACGAGGTCGGCGCCGACTCGCTGTGGGTGTGGGACCACTTCTTCCCGCTCTACGGCGATCCCGGCGACCGTCACTTCGAGGCGTGGTCGCTGCTCGCCGCGATGGCTGTCACCACCAAGCGGGCCAAGTTCGGGTCGATGGTCTCGTGTGCCGCGTACCGCAATGCCGACCTGGTCGCCGACATGGCCCGCACGATCGATCACCTGTCGCAGGGACGGTTCATCCTCGGCCTCGGCGCCGGCTGGTTCGAGCGTGACTTCATCGAGTACGGCTACGACTTCGGCTCGGCCGGCACCCGACTCGACGACCTCGGCAAGTCGGTCCTGCGCGTCAAGTCCCGGTTGCAACTACTCAACCCTCCGCCGCTCGGGCCGATGCCGTTGCTCATCGGTGGCAGCGGCGAACGACGCACGCTGCCGCTGGTCGCCGAGCACGCCCAGATGTGGAACACCACGGCCGCTGACGCCGAGCTCATCCGCCACAAGAACCGCGTCCTCGACGAGCTCTGCGAGCGCATCGGCCGCGACCCGGCCGAGATCGAGCGCACCGCCCTAGTGAGCGAGGACTGCGACGTCGACGCGTTGCTCTCCGCCGGCGTCACCCACCTCATCTTGATGTCCGGTCACCCCTTCGACCTCGCGCCGCTCCAACGCCTGCTCGATCTCGCTCGCGGCTGAGCATCGCGGCGACGCGACGAGCGATGGAGTGCGCCGGTCTGCTCAGTTCATCAGCCCGGGGTGGTCGAGGCCGGGCACCTCGATGCGGCCGAGCAGCCAGGCCAAGCGGCGAGCGGCAGGCAGGCTGTTGGCGGCGGCCGGCAACCCGCCCATTCCCATCGGACGGCTCGCCCGCCAGGCCATGAGCTGGCGATCGAGCTCCCGACGGATGTAGCCGCTCGACCAGTCGTCGGGACCGAAGCCGGGCAGGCCGAGATCGGCGTGGTGGACCTCGACCTCGCGCCAGCGTCGGAACGGCAGCTCGTGCACCGCCATCTCGACCGCGCCGCCGGCCCGCGCCCGCCCGTGCTCCCAAACCTCTGGCGGCGCCGTGGCCCACGCGGCTTCGAGCCGCGCGCAGCTCACCTGCAGGTCGTCGACGAGGTCAGGCGCAGGACGTGCGGCGCCGACCCCGATGTCACCGGCCCGCTGCTGGGACCCGCCGGGGTACTGGTCGCCGATCCGACCGTCGGCGGCCTCGACGAACAGGTGCACATGGCTATCGGCGTTGCGGGCCAGGTGGGTGAGTACGTGACCGAGCGTCCAGTCCGGCAGCAGCGATGGTCGGCCGGCGTCGCCGGGGCCCGGCCCGAGGACCCACTCCGACGCGTGAGCGAGGAGGCGGGCGTGGGCGGCGACCGCACCGTCGATGACCTCGTCCGGCCGCACGTTGATCAGGACCGGGGCGTCGGGCGGGCGATCATCCCGTCGATCGTATGCCTGCGGCCGCGCACCGATCGACGAGATCAGCGCACAGCTCGGCCGCCGTCACCTCGCCCGCCACGATGAGATCCTTCACCCCGGAACGGACCACCGCGACCGGCGGGACCAACAGCGCCGGAACGTCGGGGCCGGCGGCTCCCTGCACGACGGTCGCGGCCGGTACGACCTGACCGTCGACGAGCAACGCGGCCGCCGTCGCCGCCAGCGTCGCTTCGGTCGCCGGCACCTCGCGCAGCGTCATGCACTGCGTGCCGGCCACGAGGTTGCGCAACGCGCCGAGCCCGCCACCGCGACCGGTCACCGGCACCGCGAGGCCGTTCTGGCGCAACACGCCGATCGCCGCGTTGGCGAGCGCGTCGTCGGCGGCGAGCACACCATCCACTTTGGCGCCCGCGGCGGTGAGCATGGTGCGGAACAGCTCGACCGACGTATCGACGCTCGGCGCCGCCTGCTCATCGATCAGCACGACGTCGCCGCCGGCGAGACGCTGTTGGAGCACGGCGTCGTAGCCGCGTTTGGTCGCCGCCGCCGACGGATCGCCGGCCGGCCCGCCGAGCACGATGATCCTCGGCCGGGCGACACCCTTGTCCTGTAGGCACTTGACGAGCCCGTCCGCCTGCAGACGCCCACCGGCCACGTCGTCGACACCGACGTAGGCGTCGGCGGCGGGGGCGAGCGCGCGGTACGCAACGACGCGCACGCCGGCGGCGTGAGCCGGCACGGTCGCCGCCGCCGCGATGGCCGGGTCGAGTCCGCCGACGATCATCACCTTCACGCCGCCGGCGATCATCGAGGTTGCGGCCGCCGCCGCCGCCGATGCGTCGCTGACGTTCACGATCGTGGGTTCCAGCCCGACGTGACCGAGCGCCACCGCCAACGGCGACCGGTGGGCTCGCTGCCATGCGGCAGCCGGGTCGTCGGCGGCGGGCAGCAGCACGCCGGCCCGACCCGACACCGTCGGGGCGACGATGGCGGGCGCCGTCGACGCGCTCGTCCCGGCTGCGCTCGACGGCGTCGAACCAGTTACCGCACCGGACTCGGTGAGATGCACGGGCGTGGATGGCGCGCTTGGTGGACCGCCCGTACCGGCCTGGGCCGTGGCCGCCACGGAGGCCCCGCGGGCACCGCCGCTGCACGCCGTGCCCGAAGCGACGATCAGGCCGGTCAGCGCAACGATCCGTCCCGCTCGACCGATGCCCACGGATCGACGGTAGCGTGTCGCCGCCCGGGGCCGCCGGTCACCTCGCTGGTCGTGTGACCGGTGCCGCCGCCCCGCCCGAACGACGAATAGAGCGACGGGCGCCACACGACCGGCGCCACACGACCGGCGCCGCACGACCGGTACAGCACGACCGGTACAGCACCACCAGCCGACCACGAGGTAGCCGCAGATGACGAACGCCACGACCACACTAGGCATGATCGGCCTCGGCCGCATGGGGGCGAACATGGTGCGTCGGCTCATGCGCCACGACGTCGTGTGCGTCGCGTATGACGTGAGCGCGTCGGCGGTGGCGACGTTGGCCGACGAGGGGGCCACCGGCGCCGATTCGCTCGAGGCGTTCGTCGCCGCGCTGCCCGCGCCGCGCAACGTCTGGATCATGGTGCCCGCGGCGTTCGTCGACTCGACCATCGCCAAGCTCGCCCCGCTGCTCGCCGCTGGCGACACGATCATCGACGGGGGCAACAGCTACTACCGCGACGACGTCGACCGGGCCGCGCCGCTGGCGGCGAAGGGCATCCACTACGTCGACGTCGGTACCTCGGGCGGCGTGTTCGGGCTCGAACGCGGCTACTGCATGATGGTGGGCGGCGACGACGATGCCGTCGCTCGCCTCGCCCCCATCCTCGACGTGCTCGCGCCCGGCGTCGACACGGCGGAGCGCACGCCGGGACGCACCGGCGACATCGCCCCCGCCGAGAAGGGCTGGCTGCACTGCGGCCCGAGCGGGGCCGGTCACTTCGTGAAGATGGTCCACAACGGCATCGAGTACGGGCTGATGGCCGCCTACGCCGAGGGCCTCAACCTGCTCGCCAGCGCCGGCATCGGCAGGCAGGACCAGACCCACGACGCCGAGACGACCCCGCTGCGCGACCCGCAGTACTACCGCTACGACATCGACCTCGAAGCGGTGACCGAGGTGTGGCGTCGCGGCAGTGTGGTCTCCTCGTGGCTGCTCGATCTCACTGCCGCGGCGTTCCACTCCGACCCACACCTCGCCGAGTTCCAGGGCCGCGTGTCCGACTCGGGCGAGGGTCGGTGGACTGCGCTGGCCGCCATCGACGAGGGCGTGCCGATCCCGGTGATCGCCGCTTCGTTGTTCAGCCGGTTCTCCAGCCGCGGCAACGACGACTACGCCAACACGATCCTTTCGGCGATGCGCAAGCAGTTCGGCGGTCATGCCGAAAGGCCGGCCGAGTCCGCGCCGGCACCGCGGCAGCAGTCGGCAGCGCCACCGGCGGCCACGAAGGGCGCGCCGGCGTGAGCGCCCCGCGGGCCGACGCCCTCGTCCTGTTCGGCGCCACCGGCGATCTGTCGAAGCGCAAGCTGTTCCCGGCGCTCTACAACCTCGTGCGCCACGGCCGCCTCGGCGTGCCGGTCATCGGTGTCGCCCG
>JAYUAM010000124.1:0-2399 GCA_043741295.1 Acidimicrobiia bacterium | reverse complement strand
CCCGCACGAGCTCGTCGGCCGTCATGCTCACCCCGGTCATCTCCGCCAGACCGTCGACCAGGGACGCCCCAGTGTCCGGCACGGCAGCCATCGGTGCGGCCGTGGTCATCGATGTCGTCACCGGAGTCACCGGAGTCGCCGCCATCGTGGACACGGCGATCGGTGCCGGCCCGGTCACGACGGCGGGCACGACCGCGGTCTCTTCGATCGGATTGCCGAGGCGGTCCTTGATCACGCGCAGCGGCAGGAAGTTGGCGCGCTGCTCATGGAGGATGAAGCGCAGCCGCTTGACATCTTCCTCGTAGAACTTGCGGTAGCCCGACGGCGTGCGTTCGGGGTCGATCAGACCCTGGCTCTCGAGAAAGCGGATCTTCGAGATCGTCACGTCCGGGAAATCGTCCTGCAGCAACGAGAGCACCTCGCCGATCGACAGGTAGCCGCGGTCGGCCGCCGTCGTCACCGCGGGCCCGGGCCGTTCATGCGGCGCCGACCTCTGTCCCGGCCAGGAACACGAGCCGGAACTTACCTACCTGCAGCTCGTCGCCGTTCTGGATCGAGGCGTCACCTTCGATGCGTTCGCGATTCAGATACGTGCCGTTGAGCGAACTGACGTCGCGGGCGACGTAGCCGCTCCCCCGCCGTTCCACCTCGACGTGGCGCCGCGAGACCGTGATGTCGTCGAGGTACACGTCGCTCTCGGGGTGGCGCCCGAGCCGCGTGATCGGTTGGTCGAGCCGCACGCGCAGCCCGGCCTGCGGACCACTGCGCACCAGGAGCACGCCGACATCGGGCGGAAGGTCGCGCAGGTTCACGAGGAGGTCATCATGCGAGCCCGTGGCGTCCTGGCCGGGGTCGACGGGGCGGAAGGTGATCGTGCGATCGTCACGCCCGACGTCGAGCGGCGCGCCGCATGACGAGCAGAAGTTCGACCCGGGCGGGTTTCGGTGCCCGCACTGGTTGCAGAAAAGAAACGCAGCCGCCACGTCGGTCGTTCAGCCCTCGATGAGCGCGCGGTAGGCCGCGGCGTCCATCAACTCGTCGATCTGGGCGGCGTCGCTCGCCTGGATCACGCACAACCAGCCTTCGCCGTACGGGTCCTCGTTCACGAGCTGGGGGCTCTCGCCGAGCGCGTCGTTCGCTTCGACGACGGTGCCCGAGATGGGCGCGTAGATGTCGGACACCGACTTCGTCGACTCGACCTCGCTGAAGCTGTCGCCGATCTTCACCTCGGTGCCGACCGGGGGCACCTGCACGAACACGACATCGCCGAGGGCGTCCTGGGCATAATCGGTGATCCCGATACGGATGCGATCCCCGGCCTCGGCCCTCGCCCACTCGTGATCCTTCGAGTACAAGAGCGCGTCGGGAACGTTCATTCGCGAGAGCGTAGCCGTCCGTATCGGAGGCCTCGACTGGCCGTCAGGTCAGCGCGGCAACATGAGCCGGATGCGGCGGCTCGCGTCGTGGGCGAGGCGTCGGGCGGCCGCCTCGGTCCCCGCTTCGGCCCACACATGAGTGACCGGCTCCTCTGGGTCGGGCAGGGCGAGCGTCCAACCGTCGGGGCCGACCACCTTCACCCCGTCGACGAGCACCAGCTCGCCGGAGGCCTGCTCGACGAGGGTGCGCATCACCAGACCCTTGTGCTCCCACGGCGTCACCACGGTCTCGTGGGCGACGTTCACCTCGGGCAGGCCCCGGCGCAGCTCGGCCAGGCCGCGACCCGACCGGGCAAGGAGATCCATCATCTTCACCAGCGCAGCGGCGGCGTCGAAGGCGGGCAGGAACCCGGGAAGGATGTAGCCGCCCTCGCCATCGGCGGCGAAACCCACGCCTTGCTCGCCGGCGGCGTCCATGAGCGCAGGAGCCGAGAGTTTGGTGCGGCGCACGTGCACGCCGCGGGTGCCGGCGAGGCGCTCGATCTGCTCGGTCAGGCTCACGGGCACGGCGATCGTGTCGCCCAGCAGGTGGTCGGATACCAGATCGACGAAGCAGAGGGTCGCCTCGTGGTGGCTGAGCACGTGCCCGTCGTCGTCGATCAACACGAGGACGTCACCGTCGGGATCGAGCACCGCTCCGAGGTGCGCGCCGGACGTGCGCACGAGCGCAGCGACTCGGCGGGCAGCAGCGTCGAGGTCGAACGCGAGAAGCCCTTCGGTCGACGCGTACGGGTTCACCGCGAGCACGTCGGCGCCCATCTTGGCGAGCACGTTCGGCATCACGAACGCGGTCGCCCCGTAGGAGTAGTCGACCACGAGCTTGAACGCACGGTCCCTGATCGCCGACAGGTCGACGGTGGCTTCGAGCGCGACGTTGTAGTCCTCCAACGCGCGGGGCGGGTAGGTGATGTCCCCGATCTCGGCGGCGAGCGCGCGCCGGTGGTCCTCCCGCTGGAAGAGTCG
>JAYUAM010000123.1:0-2410 GCA_043741295.1 Acidimicrobiia bacterium | reverse complement strand
ACCGCGGCCTACGACACGCTCCTGCCGGACCGCGCCAAGGGTGGATCGATCAACCCGAAGAAGTGACGCGGTCCAACTCGATCGTGCGGTCGGTAGCGACCGCTTCGAGGAAGCGACGGTCATGACTCACGAGCAGGAGGGTGCCGTCGTACAACCGCAGGGCCCGCTCCAGTTGTTCGATGGCGGCCAGATCGAGATGGTTCGTGGGCTCGTCGAGCACCAGGCAGTTCACGCCGTTCGCCTGGAGCAGGGCCATCGCCGCCCGCGTGCGCTCGCCCGGTGACACCGAGCGCGCCCGGCGTTGCACGTGGTTCGCCCCCAGGCCGAACTTGGCGAGCAGGGTCCGGGCGTCGGGGATCGTGAGGCCCGTCGCCGCCATGAACACGTCGAGCAGCGGCGCGCCCTCGGCGTCGAACAACCGACGGGCCTGGTCGATCTCGCCGACCACCACGCCGGGGCCGAGGTACCCCACGCCCTCGTCGAGCGGGAGCCGGCCGAGCAGCGCGCCGATGAGCGTGGTCTTGCCGCTGCCGTTGTCGCCGACGATGGCGATGCGCTCGGCCCAGCCCACCGCCAGCGTGACCGGGCCGAGCGTGAACCCGCCACGCCGCACGACGGCCCCGTCGAGCCGGGCGACCACCGCTCCGGCGCGCGGCGCGGCGGCGATCTCGAACTGGAGCTGCCAGCCCTCCCACGGTTTGTCGACGACCTCCAACCGCTCGATCGCCCGCTGCGACCGGCTCGCCCGCCCGGCCAGCTGCTCGGTGGTCTCGGCCTTCGCCTTTCGCAGCGCCTTGTCGTTGTCGGGCTGCTTGCGCTTGGCCCGCGCCACGCCCTCGGTCATCCACTCGCGCTCGCGCTGGGCCCTCGCCTGCAAGGTGTCGCGCGCGTCGGTGTAGTTGCCGTACGACGCCTCGGCCCGTTTGCGGGCGAGCACACGCTCGTACTGGTAGGCCTCCCAGCCACCGGCATACAGGGTGGCGGTGCGCTTGTTCTCGTCGAGCTCGACGACGTCGGTGACGGTGCGTTCGAGGAAGGTGCGGTCGTGGCTCACGAGCACGACGGCGCCCGACAGCGTGCGCACGAACCGTTCGAGACGATCGAGCGAGGGCAGGTCGAGATCGTTCGTCGGCTCGTCGAGCAGCAGCACGTCGTAGCGCGAGAGCAAGAGTGCGGCGAGCTGCACGCGTGCCGCCTCGCCTCCCGAGAGCGACGGCAGCTCCTGGTCGAGCAGACGCAGCGGAAGGCCGAGTTCGTCGAGCGTGGCGTCGAGCCGGGTGTCGAGGTCGGCCCCGCCGAGGCGCAGCCAGCGGTCGAGGGCGTCGCCGTACAGGTCGGCGGCGCCGTCGTCGCCCGCCGCCAGCGCGGTGGTGGCCGCCTCCATCGCCTCGGTCGCCTCGGTGACTCCGGTGCGCCGCCCGACGAACTGCGCCACGGTCTCACCGGCGCGACGCTCGGGCTCCTGGTTCAGGTAGCCGACCGTGGCGCGGGGCGGGGCGGTGACCACCGTGCCCTGGTCTGGTCGCAAGTCGCCGGCGAGCACGCGCAGGAGCGTGGTCTTGCCGACGCCGTTCGGGCCGACGAGCCCGATGCAGTGGCCCGGCGCCGCCAGCAGATCGACGGCGTCGAGGATGGTTAGGCGCCCGGCGAGCACGGTGACCGCCCGGGCGGTGAGCGTCGCGTCGGCCATGGCTCAGGTGAGTTCGATGCGGCCGGCAGGGCCGGCGACGACGGTGCCGATGGTGGCGGCGGGTTGGCCGGCGGCGGCCAGCTCGGCGAGCAGGGCACCGACGGCGGCGGGCGGGCAACTCACGAGCAGACCGCCGGAGGTCTGGGGGTCGGCGACGAGCGTGCGGTCGGCCGACGACCCACCCACGAGGTGATCGGCGACGAACTCGAGATTGCGGCCGGTCCCCCCGGGTACGGCGCCCTCGGCCACGAGCTCGGCCACTCCGGGCAGCGTCGGCAGCGATGCCACCTCGACCACGGCGGCCACCGCACTGGCGAGCAGGATCTTGTGCAGGTGGCCGACGAGCCCGAAGCCCGTCACGTCGGTGCAGGCGTGCACGCCGGCCCGGCGGGCGGCCTGCCCGGCGACGTCGTTCAACCGGGTCATCGACGCGACCGCGGCGTCGTAGGAGGCGCGCAACGGCCCACCGTCGTTTACCAGCGAAGCCGCGCCCCGCTTCAATGCGGTGGCGACGAGGCCGGTGCCGAGCGGCTTGGTCAGCACGAGCACGTCTCCGGGTCGGGCGCCCACGTTCGTGAGCGGCGCGGCGTCGGTCGGGAGCTCGCCGATCACCACTTGGCCGAACATCGGCTCGGGACTGTCCACCGTGTGCCCCCCGGCCACGATCCAGCCCCCGGCCGCTGCCGTGGTCGCCGCGCCCACGAGCACCTCGCCGAGCAG
>JAYUAM010000122.1:0-5758 GCA_043741295.1 Acidimicrobiia bacterium | reverse complement strand
TACCGGCTTGGCGCTCGGGCCGACAGAACGGAGATCCGATCATGGCCATCCTCGACGAGGTCCTCACCGCCAACGCCGACTACGCCGCCTCGTTCGGGGCCAAGGGCGAGCTCGCCCTGCCACCGGCCCGCGGGTTCGCCATCCTCACGTGCATGGACGCCCGCCTCGATCCGGCGAAGTACGCCGGTCTCGCCGAGGGCGATGCCCACGTCATCCGCAACGCTGGTGGCCGGGCGAGTGACGACGCCATCCGCTCGCTCGTCATCTCTTACAAGCTGCTCGGCACACGCGAGTGGTTCGTGATCCATCACACGAACTGCGGGATGGAGTTCTTCACCGACCAGGTGATGCGCGGCCTGCTCGCCTCGAGCCTGGAGACGGCCGCACTCGGGGCCGACGGCTTCTCCGATGTCGGACCGGGTCCCGGGTCGGCGGAGGCGAACTACATCGACTGGCTGACGATCTCCGACAGCGCCGGCAGCGTGGTCGACGACGTGAACCGCATCCGGAACCACCCGCTCGTGCCCGCCCGCATTCCCGTCTACGGCTACATATACGACGTCGTGACCGGCCGCCTCGTCGAGGTGCCCGACGCGACCACGGCGGGCCGCGCCGGCTGACCCCGACCAGTTGGACGCACGGGACCGTCGGCATCGTCGTATCTTCGGGAGGGCGGGCCGCTCTGGAGTCCGGGAGGGAGAGACCATGTCAGAGACATCGCACGGACCCGGTTGGTGGCAGGCGTCGGACGGACGCTGGTACCCGCCCGAATCACACCCGAACCACCGCGCCGTCCCGAGCGCCGCCGCGGCGCCTACCGGCGGCGGGTTCAGGCCTCCCGGCACGCCACCGGCCTACACGGCGCCTGGGTACGCGCCGCCGACCTACCCGTCGCCGGGTCCGGTGCCGCCGGGTGTGCCCGGCAAGACCGGCATGTCGACCGCGGCCAAGGTGCTCCTCATCGTCGGTTTGGCGTTCCTGCTCGGCATCGGTGGCTGCGTGGCCGTCGCGTCGTTCGCCGTGCACCGCATCTCGAAGACCACCGGCTCGATCTTCGCGTCGAACGGGTCGTGCGCGTTCGTGCCGGCCGGCGAGGTGGCCAAGGTCCTGCCCGGCAACCCCTCGCTCACCCCGCTCAAAGGGTTCGCCTCGCTGGCCGGCGTCGCCCTCGACCGGCGTGTGCTCTCGGAGGCACCGAGCTGTCTCGTCAGCCCGTCGTCAGGCAAGAAGGGCCCGATCGCCCGCGTCGCCCGGCTACAGGAGGCCGGCGCCCACGAGCGGTTCACCGCCGAACTGACCAAGGCCAGGGGCCAGGTGGTAAGCGAGTCATCGAGCAGCAGCGAGGGTGGCAGCAGCGACATCAAGGTGGAGAGCGAGGGTTACTTCGACCACACGGTCGAACTGGGCGACGAGGCGTTCTGCACGACGCTCGGCCTGGTACCGATGTCGGGCGTGCTCGTGCGCCAGGGCGACACGTTGGTGTACGTCTCGCTGCTGCCCGATTCCGGCTCTTCGGACTCCTCCGGCGGTGGCTCCACCACCGGCGAGGACAACTGCATGCTGGCCCAGAAGATAGCCAAGGTCGTCCTCGCCCGCTGAACCGCCGGGGACGGCGGTCAGGCGAGCAGTGCGGCCTCGATGCGATCAAGGGTCTCGCTCGGCACGCCCAGCGAGCGCACGTAGTTGCGAACGGAACCATGGGCGGCGCGGACGTCGGCCAGCACCCGGACGACTGCACCGGGCTCGACGGCGGCGAAGTGGCGCGGCATGGTGCGCACGGCCTCGGCCATCTCGGCGCTGCTCGACGCGGCCCACGCCGTCATCCGATCCATGCCGGCGCGGGTGAGCTCGTAGTCGTAGGCGATGGTCGCGTCGTCGACACCGAGCGAGCCGAGGACGAGCGCGGCGAGCAGGCCGGTGCGGTCCTTGCCGGCGGCACAGTGGAACACGGCGGGAAGCGCGCCGGGCAGGCCGAGTACCAGGAACGCCTGCAGGAACCGCGGCTCACCGAACGCGAGCATGCTGGCGTACTGGGCGTAGAGGAAATCCTCCTCGCTACCGTCCAGAGCGTCGGCCCGGTCCCACGTCACGTCGATCACCGCGAGCTGGTACCACTCGACCGGCAGCGCCTCGTAAGGGAAGCGGCCGCGCCGTTCCACCTCGCCGTCGGTGCGCAGGTCGATCACCGTGTTCAGGCCGAGTGGACGGATGGTCTCGATGTCGGCCGGGGTGAGACGGTCGAGCCCGTCGGCGCGGAACAGGCGGCGAGGGCGCACATGTCGTCCGTCGGCGGTGGCGTAACCACCCATGTCACGGAAGTTGTGGACGGCCTCCAGAGTGACCAGGCGATCGGCGCCGAGCCGCTCGTCGGCCGCCGCGGCCTCTTCGAACCCGAACCCGGACGACCCGTCGACACCCAGCACGAGACTCATGCATCGACCCTATCGACGGTCGATGAAGCGCAGGCGTCCAGGCGGTTACGGGCGACCGACGGACGCCCGGTCATGGGTCACACGACGCCGTCGTCAATACTTCAGCCGTGGACGCCGGCCCCTCGCAGCAGTCGCCCGAGCCGGCGCGCGAGCTGCCGGTCGTCGATCCGCCGGTCGCCGATCCGCCGGGCAGCCGGTGGGAGTTCCCCTCGCCCGACCGCGCCGACGAGCACGGGCTGGTATGTGTCGGCGGCGATCTCGAACCGGGCACCCTCGTCGCCGCCTACCGTCGCGGTCTCTTCCCGATGCCCGTACCGGCCGGCCGGTTTCTGCGCAACCGCAACGTGCTCGGCTGGTTCTCGCCCGACCCCCGCGCGGTGATCCCGCTCGACGGCCTGCGCGTGTCGCGCTCGCTGCGGCGCAGCCGCGCCCGGTTCGATGTCACCGTCGACGTCGCCTTCGAGCAGGTGATGCGGGCGTGCGGCGATCCGCGTCGCCCGCACGGGTGGATCACCGAAGAGTTCGTCGCCGCCTACACCGCCCTGCACGCGGCCGGCTTCGCCCACTCGATCGAGACGTGGCAGAACGGCCGGCTCGTCGGCGGCCTGTACGGCGTGGCGATCGGCGGGTTGTTCGCCGGCGAGTCGATGTTCCACCACGTCACCGACGCATCGAAGGTCGCCCTCGTGGCCGTGGTCGAGCGCCTGCGGGCGGGCGGCTTCGGCCTGCTCGACGTGCAGTGGAGCACCGATCACCTCGCGTCACTCGGCGCCGTGGAGATCGACCGGGTCGACTACCTGCGGCTCGCCGCGGAGGCTGTCGCCGAGGACGCCGCCTGGTAGCCACGCGTCGGCGACCACCCTCGGCGACCGTCGGGCTCGGACACCGGCGACCGCTGGCGAACACACCGGGCTCGGACGCTGGGCTCGGTCGCTGGGCTCGGTCGCTGGGGTCCGCCGATGTCGTCGGGCGACCGCGGACCGTACACTCAACCCATGGCCCGAGGGGACGCCGAGTGGATGATGCGGACGTACTCCGGTCACTCCAGCGCGCACGCCTCGAACGAGCTGTACCGCACGAACCTCGCCAAGGGGCAGACGGGCCTCTCCATCGCCTTCGACCTGCCCACCCAGTGCGGCTACGACCCGGACGACGTGCGGGCGGCCGGCGAGGTCGGCAAGGTCGGCGTGCCCGTAGCCCATCTCGGCCACATGCGCACCTTGCTCGACCAGATCCCTCCGGCGCAGATGAACACGTCGATGACTATCAACGCTCCGGCGGCCTGGCTCCTCGGTCTGTACGTCGCCAACGCCGAGTCGCAGGGCACGCCGTCGACCGTGCTGCGGGGCACGACGCAGAACGACATCGTCAAGGAGTACCTCTCGCGCGGCACGTACGTGTTCCCGCCCGGGCCGTCGCTGCGGTTGATCGTCGACATGATCGCCTGGTGCAGCCAGCACGCCCCGTTGTGGAACCCGATGAAC
This sequence comes from Acidimicrobiia bacterium, assembly GCA_043741295.1. Taxonomy (GTDB): domain Bacteria; phylum Actinomycetota; class Acidimicrobiia; order Acidimicrobiales; family Ilumatobacteraceae; genus JAYUAM01. The sequence continues at coordinate 1,842 of JAYUAM010000122.1, read as the reverse complement.
GTGTGCTCGTACCACCTGCAGGAGGCCGGGGCGACGCCGGTGCAGGAGATCGCCTACGCCATGGCGACGGCCATCGGCGTGCTCGACGCCGTGCGAGATTCGGGGCAGGTGCGACCCGAGCGGTTCACTGCGGTGTTCGGGTCGATCAGCTTCTTCGTCAACGCCGGCATCCGGTTCGTTGAGGAGACGTGCAAGCTGCGGGCGATGACGCAGCTGTGGGAGCGCATCGGCCGTGAGCGCTACGGCGTCACCGACGACAGGGCGCTGCGCTTCCGCTACGGCGTACAGGTGAACTCGCTCGGCCTCACCGAGGCACAACCCGAGAACAACGTGCAGCGCATCGTGCTCGAGATGCTCGCCGTCACGCTGTCGAAGCGGGCGCGGGCGCGCAGCATCCAGCTGCCGGCGTGGAACGAGGCGCTCGGCCTACCTCGCCCTTGGGACCAGCAGTGGTCGCTGCGCATGCAGCAGGTGCTCGCCTTCGAGACCGACCTGCTCGAATACGACGACATCTTCGATGGCAGCCACGTGATCGAATCGCGCACCAACGAACTGGCCGACGAGGCGTGGAGCGAACTGTCGGACGTGCTCGCGCTCGGCGGCGCGTTCGGGGCGATCGAGGAGCTGAAGTCGCGCCTCGTGCGCTCGATGGCCCAGCGCACCGCTCGCATCGAGGACGCCAGCCAGGTCGTCGTCGGTGTCAACCGGTTCACCGAGACCGAGGCCTCGCCACTGTCGGGCGCGGCTGGCTCGATCCTCACGGTCGACCCGGCGGTCGAGTCCGAGCTCGTCGCCGACGTGCACGCCTGGCGGGCCGCGCGCGACGCAGCCGCGGTGACCGCCGCGCTCGACGAGTTGCGTGTCGCCGCTACGTCGGGCGCCAACATCATGCCGCCGACCATCGCCCTCGCCCGGGCCGGCGGCACGACCGGCGAGTGGGGGCGCGTGCTGCGCGAGATCTTCGGCGAGTACCGCGGACCGACCGGCGTGGCCGGCGCGTCGGGCGGCGACCGCGAAGGCCTTCGCGCCGTCGCCGAGCGGGTGAAGACGCTGGTCGGGGGCCCGCCCAGACTTCTTCTTGCCAAACCAGGCCTTGACGGCCACTCCAACGGTGCCGAACAGATAGCCGTGGCCGCTCGTGACGCCGGGATGGAGGTCGTCTACTCAGGGATCCGTTCGACCCCCGAGCAGATCGCCGCGTCCGCCCGCGATGAAGACCCCGATGTGGTCGGCCTGTCGATCCTGTCGGGCAGCCACCTGCAGCTTGTGCCCGCCGTCGTCGAGCAGCTCCGGCGGGCCGGATGCGACGCGCCGGTCATCGTCGGTGGCATCATCCCCGAAGCCGATCGCCCATTCCTCACCGCTGCCGGCGTCGCCGCCATCTACACACCCAAGGATTTCGAGCTAGCTCGCATCATGGACGACATCACCCAGCTCGCCTCCGACCATCGCCAGGCATTCGCCAGCGGCGCCGCGTCATGAACGACCGCGCCGACCTCAGCCGCTGGGCCCTCGCCGCCAGCATCGCCGGCGTCCTCGCCGGTGCCATCGCCGCCGGACGCGGCGAGTGGTTCGGCCTTGTCGCCGGCGTGTGCGCGGCAGCCGCCGCCGCCACGTTGGTGATGGCCGGTGTAGCGAAGCCGACGACCACCGCCGACACCTCGTCCGGTGGACCACGGCCCGACTCCCAGCCGCGGATGACCACGCTGCCGGTGGCCGGCTCGTTCTCGTTGTCGTCGTCGTCGTCCGACCTACCCGACGGTCTCGGCGCCGCCGCCGGCGGGGTCGGCGACGACGTCACCGGGCTGTTCAACGAGCACTATTTCACCGTCGCCGTCGATT
>JAYUAM010000121.1:0-2412 GCA_043741295.1 Acidimicrobiia bacterium | reverse complement strand
TCCCGCCTCTTGCTCGTCAAGGATCACCGCAACCGCCGGGTCGTTCTCGAACGTAGTGCTCTGGCCGCAGCGCCCTGGATGTTGGTGCTCGCGCTCGGCGGCCGGCGCTCGCCGTGACCGTCCACGTCGCTCACGACAACGGGCCACGGCACGGTCAACAGCGGCGACGTGGCCACGGGTGACGGTGCGGCGCGGCGGGGTCGATGGTCGTGGTGGCCCACGCGAAAGCCTCGGGGAACGCACGCCGCCACGAACGCCAGGTGTGTCCGCCTGGCCGCTCGACCGCGACGGTGTCGACTCCTGCCGCTCGCGACGCTTCGGCGAGATGGGTGATCGCCCGTCTTGCCGGGCGGTCGTGCGAGCCGGCCATGAACCAGGCGTGCGTCGTCGAATAGGTCTTGAGAGCGAGAAGCGCGGTCGGGTCATATCGCGTGGCATTCGCGGAGGACCCGCCGAACAGGAGCCGCATGGTGTCGCGCTTGGCGCCCCGGTTCGGCGCAACCTCGCCCGAGAAGTCGATGAACGTGCGGTAGACGTCAGGGTGGCGGAGCGCCAACGTCACGGCGCACGTACCGCCCGATGACACGCCTCCCACGGCCCACGCCGACGGACCGGCGGCGGTCGCGAACGTTGCTCTGACGTACGCCGGCACGTCGACGCTCAGGTACGTATCGACGCGGGCGCGGCTGGTGTCGACGCATTCGGTGTCGGCCCGGAACGATCCGTTGGGGTCGGCGAACACCAGGATCGGTGATCGACCGTGGTGGTCGGCTGCCCACCTGTCGGCGACCCGGACTGCGCCGCCGGCTCGGATCCAGTCCTCGGTTCCCCCCGGTGTGCCGGGCAGCAGCACGATCACCGGAAGCGCCGGCGTCGGCGTTTCGAACCACGCCGGCGGTAGATAGACCCATTCGCCCCGATGGCGGAATCTCGAGGCGGTAGCGGGAATGTGGACGCGCACGAGCCGTCCCTGGTGGTCGCGCCGCAATCCGGCCGCTGGTCGTTCCGTGATCGGAGGCGGACCGGTGCGGGCCCCGACCGCCTCCACGAGGGCCAGCCGATTTGCGAACGGGCGGTGCAACGCATCGCCGACGGTCGGGAAGTACGCGTAGTGCGAGTTCACGACTACGGCGGTGGCGACGCAGGCGGCCGCGATCGTGACGACTCCGAGGGTTCGCGTCGCCCAGGCGGCCGAGCGCCAAGCGCCCCCGGCGAGGAGGACGGCAAGACCGAGTGCAACTGCCCACAACGAAAACGTCACCGGGATGACCGGGGTGCCGATCGAGGCTTGCACGACGACGATCGTGGTTGCCCCAGCAAGGATCGCTCCGACGACGACTCGGCAACGATGACGGCTTCGCCAGACCGCTGCCGAAAGCAGAATCCCGGCGACGGTTTGCGCAACCGGTGGTACGGCACCGTCAATGAGGTTGGGGATGGCGGTCATCATCGTCGGGCGGTCGGGCTGGCGGCGTCGCGAATGGCCCGGCGACCACGATGATGGGCACGGAGCGCTGAGGCACGGCTGAAGACCCTTAAGGCATCCTCAGCTTCCGGCGCGCGAGTCATCTGGCCTCGGAACCCCGACGGCGTCATCGGGTGTTGCCGGTGTGGCCAAGGCTGTAGCGGCCGGGCTGCGGCCACACGAGCAGCCCGTGCGGTTCGGCGCTGGTCTTGATCCGTCCGGCGAGTTGGCCGGTGGTCGTGTCGAACACGTACACCTCGCCGTCGTAGCGCCCGGACAACCACAGGCGGCTCCCGTCGGCGGACACGCCTCCCATGTCTGGTGATCCGCCGCCCGGGATCGTCCATGTCGCCGTGACGGTGTCGGTGGCCGGGTCGAGGACTGATACCGACCCGTCGCCGGGCCGTGATCGTCGTCGTTCGTCGTTGCGGTGACGCCCACGGTTCGCGACATAGAGCCGGGTTCCGTCGCGGCTCGGGTAGATGCCGTGCGCACCGACACCGGTGCGGATCGAACCGGTCACCGCCAGGCGGTCGCCGTCGATGATCCAGACGCGGTCGTGCATCATGTCGGCGACGTAGAACTTGCTGCCGTCGGGGACGAGTCGGACGTCTTGCGGCATCGCGCCCGCCGCCAGGGAGATCTTGGCGATGATGTCGCCGGTGGCGGTGTCGACCTTGAGGAGTTCGCCGGAGAACTCGCAGGTGACCAGGAAGTAGGCGCCGTCGGCGGACCAGTCGGCATGGTTGTTCCCTTTGCAGGTCGAGGGGACCGATTTGAGTTTCTGCCACGTGTGGGGGTCGTAGTAGTCGAGCCGGTCGTGTTGTTCGTTCTGGACGACGGCACGGGAACCGTCGGGGGTGAAGTACAGGTTGTAGGGCCGTTCGATCGGGATCGGGCGGCCGGGTTTCCCGGTTGTCGGGTCGATCGGGACGAGCTGGTTCGCG
>JAYUAM010000120.1:0-2421 GCA_043741295.1 Acidimicrobiia bacterium | reverse complement strand
GAGTTGCTCGACACCGGCGTGTTCGACGACGACCGCTACTGGCGCATCGAGGTGACGATCGCCAAGGCGTCGACCGACTCGGCCGTGTTCGTCGTGCGGGTCACGAACGAAGGTCCAGAACGGGCGACGTTGCACGTGCTGCCGACGGCCTGGTTCCGCAACACGTGGTCGTGGGGTGGGCCCGAGGCCCGGCGCCCGATGATGTCGTGGGTCGACGGTGCGGTGCGCGCCGAACATCCCGATCTCGGTGCGTACGTGCTGCGCGGTGAAGGCGAGCACCAGCCGCTGTTCTGCAACAACGACACGAACGCCCAACGGCTGTGGGGCATGGACGGGCCCGCGTTCCCGAAGGACGGGATCGGCGACCACGTCATCCGCGGTACGGACACGGTCGACCCCGATCACGTCGGGACGAAGGCCGCGCTCTGGTACCGACTCGATGTGGAGCCCGGCGGCACGACCGAGGTGCGCCTGCGGTTCGGGGCCGAGTCGCTGCTCGTTGACACAGCGGCCGGTCCGTCGACGGCGGCGCCGGGCGACGACCGCCTGCTCGACACTCGCGAGCAAGAGGCCGACGAGTTCTACGCCGCGGTGATCCCCGCCAACGTGAGCGACGAGGACCGGATGATCGCCCGCCAGGCGTTCGCTGGCCTGTGCTGGTCGAAGCAGTGGTACCACATCGACATCGCCCGCTGGCTCGACGGCGACCCCGGTCAACCGCCGCCGCCAGCGGCGCGCGAGCAGGGCCGCAACCACGCATGGCGGCACCTCAACAACGCCGACGTGCTGCTCATGCCCGACTCGTGGGAGTACCCGTGGTATGCGTCGTGGGACCTCGCCTTCCACTGCGTCGCGTATGCGCACATCGACCCGCAGTTCGCCAAGCAGCAGCTCATCCTGCTGTGCCGCGAGTGGTACATGCACCCGAACGGGCAGCTGCCGGCCTACGAATGGGCGTTCGGCGACGTGAACCCGCCGGTGCACGCGTGGGCGGCGATGCAGGTGTTCGACATCGACGGGCGGGGTGACCACGAGTTCCTCGCCCGCGTCTTCCACAAGCTGCTCATCAACTTCACGTGGTGGGTGAACCGCAAGGACGTCGAGGGGAACAACGTCTTCGAGGGCGGGTTCCTCGGGCTCGACAACGTCGGCCCGATCGACCGTTCGTCCTCGATTCCCAACGGCGGTGTGCTCGAGCAGAGCGACGGTTCGGCGTGGATGGCGAAGTACTGCCTCGACCTGTTGGAGATGTCGACGACGCTGGCCATGGTCGACAAGGCGTACGAGGACGTGGCGACGAAGTTCTTCGAGCACTTCGTGCGCATCGCCACGGCGATGAACACCAAAGGGTTGTGGGACGAGGCCGACGGCTTCTACTACGACCTCCTCCTCCTGCCGGACGGCACGCGCATCGCGCTGCGCGCCCACTCGATGGTCGGGCTCATCCCGCTGCTCGCCGTCACGGTGCTCGAACCCGACGTGCGCGCCACGCTCACCGGCTTCGCCCAGCGGATGGACTGGTTCGTCGAGCACGAGCCGGACGCCGCGTCCGTCGTCGCCCACACGTTCGCGACCGGCCGCGAGGACCGCTCGCTCCTCTCGATCGTCGACCCCGGTCGGCTGGCGCGGATCTGCGCCGAACTGTTCGATGCGAACCGGTTCCTGTCCGATCATGGCATCCGTTCGCTCTCTCGCGAGCACGCAGAGCACCCGTTCGAGGTTGCCCTCGACGGGATGAGCTACCAGCTCGACTACGAGCCGGCCGAGTCCACCAGCGGGCTCTTCGGCGGGAACTCGAACTGGCGTGGCCCCGTGTGGTTCCCCGTGAACCACCTGGTGATCCAGGCGCTGCACGCGTACAGCCGGTACGTCGGCCCGACGGTCACGGTCGAGGTGCCGACCGGGTCGGGTCGTCGCCTCGATCTCGGTGCCGCCGCCGACGACCTGAGCGACCGGCTGGTCGGTCTGTTCCGGCGCGGGCCCGACGGCGCCCGCCCGTGCCACGGACGAGTCGAGCGGTTCCGGACGGATCCCCGATGGGGTGACGATCTGCTCTTCCACGAGTACTTTCACGGCGACCTCGGGGCGGGGCTGGGTGCAAGCCACCAGACCGGTTGGACGGCGCTCGTCGCCGATCTTGTCGTGCGTCGGGCGAGCGGGACCGACCGGGTGCAGCCGACCGCCGCTCGTCCTACAGTCGCCCCGACGGCAAGCGGCGACCCTGGTGTCGCCGGAGACGCTCGGCCGCCGGAAAGGTCGTGAGATGACGGTTGAGGTCACCTGGCACGAGCACGTGCTCGTGCTCGCCATCGCCCGTCCCGAGCGTCGCAATGCCGTCGACCACGCCACGCTCGTGGCGTTGGCGTCCGGGCTCGAGGACGCCTTGGCCGGGGCTGCGCGCGCCGTCGTGCTCACCGGCCA
>JAYUAM010000119.1:0-5786 GCA_043741295.1 Acidimicrobiia bacterium | reverse complement strand
TCCTGACCGGTATCGAGACCGGCGTCCGCGCGGGCGATCGGCTCGAGCGCGAACGGCGGCACCGCCGCCGGTTCGGCCGCGCGGTTGGCCCGGCGGCTCGGCAGCGGGGCGAGTGCATCGGTCGCACGCGAGGGCACCGGCTCGACCGCGCGCACCGGGGACTCGTCGAAGCTGGCCGGGTCGGCAGGGCCGCCAAGGGTGGGCACGTCGCCCGCCGGGTCCCCAGCGGGCTGGGTGCGCCCGGCCCGGCCGTTGCGGCGCTTGGGCAGTACGCCGAGGTCGGCCTCGCCAGTGCGGGTGGACGATCGGTTGCCGGCGGCCGTCTCGTCGGCCGGCGGTACCGATGCCGGCCGCATCGACGCCGTGATCGGTGTGGGCGGGTTCGAGCGGTTGGCTGTGGTGATCGACACCGGGCCGTCTTGGGCGGAGGGTGCGGTGACGGCGCTGTCCGGGCCGCTGTCCGGGCCAGCGGTCGGCTGGGTGCGCAGCGCGCCGATCAGTCGGTCGCGTGCGCTCTGGGGCGAGTCGAGCAGCGGGCCCTGCGGCATCGAGGTGGGCGAGAGCAGCTCGCCGGCGTTGGCGGTGACGAGCGTCGGCGGCAGGGCGAGCTGGGCGATGACGCCGCTGCTGCTCGATCGACCGAGGCGCACGGCCGTACCGGTCCGCTTGGCGAGACGGCCGATGACGAAGAACCCGATGCGGTTGCCGAGGCTGAAGTCGGCTTCGGGCGGGTTGGCGAGGCGCTCGTTGACGTTCGCCAGGTCGGTGTCCGACATGCCGATGCCCTGGTCCACGACCGACACCAGGCACCGCTCGGCGGCCTGCTCGACCCGCACCCGCACACGGGTGGTCGGTGCCGAGAAGCTCGTCGCGTTCTCGATCAGCTCGGCGAGCAGGTGGGCGATGTCCGAAGCCGCGTGGCCAGCGAGGAAGAGCTCGTCCTGGGCGACGACGTCGACACGCGGGTAGTCCTCGACCTCCGACACGGCGGCGCGGATGACGTCGACCAACGGGATGGCCTGCCCCCACTTGCGGGGCGCTTCTTCGCCGGCGAGCACCAGCAGGTTCTCGGCGTTGCGCCGCATGCGGGTGGCAAGGTGGTCGAGCGCGAAGAGGTCGTTCAGGGCGTCGGGGTCGCGCTCGGCGGTCTCGAGCGAGTCGATCAGCTCGAGCTGGCGGTCGACGAGCGTCTGGCTGCGCCGGCCGAGGTTGACGAACATGTCGCCGACGGAACGGCGCAGGTTGATCTGCTCGATGGCGGTCCGGATGGTGACGTCCTGCACGGCGTTGAACGCCCGGGCGAGACCGCCGATCTCGTCCTTCGACCGCACGGCGATGGGGGGAAGGGCAAAGTCGGTCGCTGAGCCGTTGACGGCATCGGCGGAGTGGATCGCCTCGACGAGGCGCGGCAGGTGCACCTCGGCGGCGTCGGTCGCCGCCTGGGTCAGCTCACGGATCGGGCGAACGAGGGAGCGGGCGACGAGCACGGCGAGACCGAGGGCGACGGCCAGTGCGCCGAGCGTGCCGGCGAGGTAGTTGCGTTCGGCCGCCCGGGATGCGGTGGCCTTCGCTCGCGCCGCCGTGAGCACCGCGTTCGACGCCTGGTTCTCGATCGTGGTGAGTGCGGTCGTGCGTTGCGTGGCGAGCACGGCGTAGTCGGACGGAGAACCGACGAGCGGCGCGTAGGGCCCGGAGTTGGCGGCGGCCTGTTCCATCTCGTTCGCCGGGGCCATCGAGACCTTCGTCTCGAGGTCGGTGATCGCCTTGGCGGCCGCCGGCGAGGCGTCGTGCTTGAACCGGCGGATCTGGTCGGCCACCTGCTGCTGCCGGGCCCGCAGGGTGCCGTACTGCTCGATGGTCAACGAGCCGGCGGACAGCGCCGAGACCACGAGGTCGCGCTCGATGGCGTAGCCCTCGCGGGCGACACCGACCTCGGCCGCGGCCTGCGTCGCCCGGGTGATCGCGGCGTCGCTGAGCTCGGGGATGTTGCCGAACTCGTCGATGAAGTCGAGCAGGTGATCGACCGCCGAGGAGTAGTTCTGCACGACGTGGTCGGCGTTCACCGCGCCGGCATCGAGCTGGCCGCGGGTCTGCTTCACGAGCAGGAAGTCGGCTTCGGCGGCACCGAGGTGTTCGGCCAGCTTCGGCGGTACGGTGCCCGACTGCTTGGTTGCCGCCCGGAGCTTGGTGATCGCCTGGTCGAGCTGGGTGCGCGCGGCGGTCAGTGCGTCGGGCGTGGTGTCGGTCTTGGCCACGAGGAACTGCACGGACAGGGCGCGCTCGTCGGCCAGACGCTGGGTGACCGGGCGCACCGCGGCGGCGAGCACCGCGAAGCGGCGGACCTGGTTGGCCTTCTGTCCATCGTCGATCCGGGTGCGCAGGCCGGTTCCGGCGAGCACGATGAGCGCGACGATGGGAGCGACGACGATCGCGAACAGCTTCGACCTGATTCGCATCCTGCGCAGCATGAGAGTCCTCCGACACGGGACCGGGGCTACTGGCGGAAGCCCGGCGTTGGAGGACTACATCGACCGAATCGGGAAATTCATGAGGGCCTTCGTCAAGATCGCGTGGCGTCGCCGGGTTCGCGGCTCGTCGCTCTGTCGTTCACGTCACGTCGTCACGTCACGCCGTCACGTCACGCCGTCACGTCACGTCGTCACGTCGTCAGCGGGGCTGACCAGCCGCCGGCGGCCGGGTCCGCGCTCGTCACGATCGTGAGCTCCTGCACGGCTCGGGTGAGCACGATGTAGGCGAGGCGGGCGCCACGGGCGCCAGCGGCCAGGAGATGCCCGGGTTCGACGGCCACCACCCCGTCGAGCTCCAGGCCCTTGCTCGCCTCGGCGGCGAGCACGGGCACGGCGTCGGCGGCGAGGTGGTCGAGGTTGGCGACGGCACGCAGGCCGACGGCGGCGAGGGCCTCGCCCAGCGCGCCGAGCAGGCCGGGCGGCGCGATGATGCCGCTCAACCGGTGCCGGCGGCGCAGCTCCGCCACCTCGTGGGCGGCCGTCGCCGCCACGTCGCCGGCCGCCACCGTGCGCACGAGTGGCGCAGAACCACCGAGCCGGGCCGAGCGGCTGGCCGCCACCGCCACCTCGGCCCGGCCGAGCAGCGTGTTCGCCACCTCGAGGATCGGTGCCGGCACGCGGTAGCCGATCGTCAGGTGGGCCACCTGGTGGGCGTCGGGCGCCGTTGCCCCCATGGCGATGAGCGCGGCGTCCCACGTCGCCTGTCCGCCCGGCGCCGTGGACTGGGCGAGGTCGCCGAGGATCGTGAGCGAGCGCGACGGGCACCGCCGGGCGATCGCCCGAAGGCCGAGCTCGGAGAGGTCCTGGGCCTCATCGACGATGACGTGGCCGTACGTGCGCGGCGGCCCCTCGATCAGCCCGCGCGCCTCGTCGAGGAGCAGCGCGTCGGCACGGGTCCAGCGTGGTCGGCGCGCCGACGGCACGACGAGCAGGGCCTGTTCGTCGTCGGTGAGGATGCCGTCCGCCGCCGCCGCCATCAACTCGGGCCGTCGCAGGAGCTGGCCGACGAGCTCGATCGGTCGGATCAGCGGCCAGGCGGCATCGAGCGCCTTGCGCAGCTGGTCGGCGCGTGCCCAGGCGGCCGAGGTCCCGGCCATCCTGGCCAGTTCGCCGCGGGCGAGGGCGCGCAGGCCGGCGCGCCGGTCCTGCATCGGCGCGCTGCTGGCGAGCGCCCGCTCGATCCACCCGGCGAACGTCGACGGCTCGATGCGGATCGTCCGTGTGCTCACCGGGACGGCGATGGTGGCGGTCGGTGCGGTGATCCGCAGCCGGATGGCCGCCTCGATCACCGCCGCCATGCGCAGGTCGCCTTTGAGGGCGGCCACCTCGTCGGACTCCTCAGCCTCCACCGGCACCTTCGGCAGCAGCAGGTCGGCGAGCGTGCGTTGCTCCACGGCCCGCTCGCCGAGCGACGGGAGCACGTCGCCGATGTAGGCGAGGAACACCGGGTTCGGGCCGACCACGAGCAGGCCCTCACGGGTCAGCCGGCGGCGTTGCTCGAACAGCAGGTAGGCGGCGCGGTGCAGGCCGACGGCCGTCTTGCCCGTGCCCGGTCCGCCCTGCACGATGAGCGTTCGGTCGGCGGGCGCCCGGATGACGACGTCCTGCTCGCCCTGGATGGTGGCGACGATCTCCCGCATCGCGCCCGTGCGGGCGGCGCCCATCTCGGCGAGCACGGGGTCGGGAATGCCGCCGGCCACCTCGGCGCCATCGGGGTCGTCGAGGTGTTCGTCGTTGTAGGCGACGACCTCGTGCTCGCGCAGCGTGAAGCGCCGACGTAGGCGGAGCGCGAACGGGTCGCTCACCGTCGCCCGGTAGAACGGCGCGGCGATGGCGGCGCGCCAGTCGACCACCACCGGATCGTGCTCGGCCGTCTCGATGTGGCGGCGGCCGATGTGGAACACCTCACCGTCGGTGGCGTCGATGCGGCCGAAGAACTCGGCGGTCGAGGGGTCGCCGAGGTCGTCGAGCGCCTGCTCGGCGGTCATCTCGATGTACTCCTGGGTGATGTGGTCGGCGGCCGCCTCGCCGGCCAGCACCCGGCGGAAGTCGTCGATCATCTGCTCTCGACAGCGTCGGGAGTGGGCGAGGTGAGCCTGTTCGGCGTTCAGCTCCGGGAACGGATCGTTGGCCGCTGCGCTCACGGTCACGCCGCCGGCGCTGGGGAGGGCGGAACGGGTGCGCCGGGCGGAACGGGTGCGGGAGCCGCCGTCGACGGGAGCGGCCCTTGGAGAAGCCGCTGCATCACCGCGACGTCGAGCCAGCGACCGAACTTGCGGCCGACCTCGCGCTCGATGCCGACGAGTTCGAACCCGCAGCGGGCGTGCAGAGCACGCGAGGCCGTACCGGTCGCCTCGATGCGGGCCATCACCGCGTGGAAGCCGCTCGCCGCCGCGAGATCGACGATGTGTTCGAGCAGGGCGGTGCCGATGCCCCTCCCCTGGGCCGAACGGTGCACGTAGACCGAATCCTCGACCGTGGTGCGGTAGGCGGCCCGCTCCTTGTAGGGCGACAGCGAGGCGAAGCCGACGACGTGGCCCGTGCCCGGCCGGCTTCCATCGTCGCCAACGGCGCTGGCCCCGGCGGGGGGCGCGACGGGGTCGACCGCTACGATCGCCGAGAACACGCCCGTGCGCGCCGCGAGCCAGTTGCGCTGGTCCTCGAGCGTGCGGGGGACGAGGTCGAAGGTCGCCGTGGTGCCCTCGACCTCCCGGTTGTAGATCGACCGGATCTGGGCGGCATCGTCGAGCCCGGCAAGCCTGATGAGCACGACGGTTGACGCTATCGCCACGGTGCCCACCGACGGCGGTCATTTGGCGGTCGGTGGCGACCACCGGTGCCGACCGCCCCGACCGGGGAACGGCCTGGCCAGGCCGGGCGGCCCCCCGCTATGCTGTCACCCCGGTCCGCGGCTCTGCCGCGCCCGCCCTCTTAGCTCAGTCGGTAGAGCACAGCCATGGTAAGGCTGGTGTCGTGGGTTCGATTCCCACAGAGGGCTCGAGCACCCGGCCCCGCGTGGGTCGGCTCGCCCTGGCGGCGTAGCTCAGATGGTTAGAGCACACGGCTCATAATCGTGTGGTCGTCGGTTCGAATCCGACCGCCGCTACCAAGCAGATCACCAACTACCCACCAACGGAAATCCCCGGAGACAGAAGGACCCAGCCATGAGCAAGGCGAAGTTTGAGCGTACGAAGCCGCATGTGAATATTGGGACGATGGGTCATATTGACCATGGGAAGACGACGTTGACGGCGGCGA
>JAYUAM010000118.1:0-5789 GCA_043741295.1 Acidimicrobiia bacterium | reverse complement strand
CCGAACGTCTGGCGCCGGCCAACGTCGCCCGCAACGCCGTCGACGGCCTCCGCGACCGGGCCCACGACGTGGCCGCCGCCGTGCGAGAGGGTCGCGTGGCGATGGTGGCGAAGGAGCAACAGCTGCGGGCCGTCCGTGACGGGCATCCCGTGGCATTCGGTCTCTCGGACGATGCAATCGTGCGGGCCGAGGTCGTCGGCGGATCGGGCGGCGGGCCAGTGGGGCCTGGTGGCCACCTCGTACACGACCTTGCCGCCTGGCGCCAGCGCGGCGCCCGCCGTACGCGCCACTGACCACCGCCGCCCGTTCGCAGGCCGTCCGTCTCGGCGTCCACCGGCAAGTACCGGGCCTCCGGCGCGGCTGGTCGGTATCCTGACCGGACCATGTCGTCGTCACCCACCCCAACGCCGCCCGGGTCACCGTCCGGCTCGTCCTCCGGCGCGACATTGCCGCGGTCAGCCGACGAGATCCGCCGGGCCTTCACCGACTACTTCGTCGACCGGGGCCACACGGAGGTCGCGTCGGCGAGCCTGATCCCGCACGACCCGACCGTGCTCTTCACGGTGGCCGGCATGGTGCCCTTCAAGTCGTACTTCACGGGTGACGAGGCGGCGCCCTACAAGCGGGCCGTCACCGCCCAGAAGTGCGCACGGGCGGGCGGCAAGCACAACGACCTCGACGACGTCGGCCGCACGGCGCGCCACCTCGTGTTCTTCGAGATGCTCGGCAACTTCAGCTTCGGCGACTACTTCAAGGACGACGCGATCCCGTTCGCGTGGCAGTTCTACACCGAGCTGCTGGGCATCGATCCCGACCGCTTGTGGGTCACCGTCCACGATTCCGACGACGAGGCCGAGCAGATCTGGCACGACAAGGTCGGCGTGCCGATGGACCGCATCCAGCGCATGGGCGACAAGGACAACTTCTGGCAAATGGGCGAGACCGGCCCATGTGGCCCGTGCTCCGAGATCTTCTTCGACAAGGGCGCGCAGTACGGCGACGACGGTGGGCCCAAGTTCGGAGGTGACGAGCGCTTCGTCGAGATCTGGAACCTGGTGTTCATGCAGTACAACCAGGCGCTCGACGGCTCGCGCACGCGGTTGCCGAAGCCGTCGATCGACACGGGGGCCGGGCTCGAACGCAACATCATGGTGATGCAGGGCGTCGACTCGGTGTGGGAGACCGACCTCATGGTCCCGCTCATCGACAAGGCCCGCTCGATCACCGGCAAGGTCTACGTGCCGGGGGACTACGCCGACCGCACGAGCTTCAGCCTGCGCGTCCTCGCCGAGCACGCGCGGTCGTCCACGATGCTCGTGTCCGACGGCGTCTTCCCGTCGAACGAGGCGCGGGGCTACGTGCTTCGCCGCATCATCCGCCGCGCCGTGCGCCACGCCTACCTGCTCGGCGTCGACAAGCTCGTGCTGCCGTCGATGGTCGACACGGCCATCGAGGTCATGGGCGATGCCTACCCCGCGGTGCGGGCGAGCCGCGACATGGTGGTCGACATCATCACGCGGGAGGAAGAGCAGTTCCGCCGCACGCTGCGCAACGGCCTGGCGATCCTGGACGAACTCGTCGGCTCGGGCCTGGAGGAGCGGATCCTCACGCCGACTTCTGGCGGCTTTACCCGAACCCTGCCGGGCAGCGTCGCCTTCAAGCTTCACGACACCTACGGCTTCCCACTGGAGGTCACCCAGGAGATCGCCGAGGAGCGCGGCGTCGGCGTCGACCTCGACGGGTTCACCGCCGAGATGGACGTGCAGCGCAAGCGGGCCAAGGATGCCCGCAAGGGGGCGCGCACCGACACCGACCGCGTCGACGCGTACCGCGAGATCGTGGAACGGCGGGGCATCACGACGTTCCTCGGCTACACCGAGTCGGCGGCGCAAGCCGAGATCGTCGGCATCGTGCCCGGCGACGCGCTGGCGGACGGCATGCCGACTGTCGAGATCTTCCTCGACCGCACGCCGTTCTACGCCGAGTCGGGTGGGCAGATCGGCGACACCGGCACGATCTCCACGGAGTCCGGGGTGGCCACCGTGCTCGACACCACGTTCGCCCTGCCCGGTCTGCGCCGCCACATCGCCACCGTCACCGGTACCGTCGAGGAGGGGCAGACCGCGACGGCGGCGATCGACACGATCCGCCGCGACGCCATCCGCCGCAACCACACCGGCACCCACGTGTTGCACTGGGCGCTGCGCGAGGTGCTCGGCGAGCACGTCAAGCAGCAGGGCTCGCTCGTGGCGCCCGACCGGCTGCGGTTCGACTTCAGCCACTTCGCCGGGGTGACGGCGGACGAGATCACCCGCATCGAGCAGCTCGCCAACGGCGAGGTGCTGGCCAACGACCCCGTCGCCGCCACCGAGATGCCGAAGGCCGAGGCCGAGAAGCTCGGCGCCATCGCGTTCTTCGGCGACAAGTACGGCGACAGCGTGCGCGTGCTCACCGCCGGCCCGTCGCTCGAGTTCTGCGGCGGCACGCACGTACGCGCGACGGGCGAGATCGGCATGATCAAGATCATCTCCGAGGGGTCGATCGGCTCCGGCATCCGCCGCATCGAGGCGGTCACCGGCACCGGGACTCTTGCACGGATGCAGCGAGTGGAGGCGACGCTCACGGGGGTCGCAAAGCGGGTCGGCACCACGCCCGAGTCAGTGATGGAGGGCATCGACAAGCGCGATGAGGAGCTCGAACGCCACAAGCTCAGACTGACGATGATGCGCTCACAGCAGGCTTTCCAACACGCTGAAGACCTCGCCAGAGCGGTGGTCGACGGCGTTGTCGTCGTACGCGTTGACGACTACTCGCCGAGCGACCTGCGCGAACTCGCACTCGCCGTTCGCGCCCAGCCGGGCGTGCGAGCCGCGGTGCTCGCGGGCATCTCCGACACCGGTGGCGTCTCGCTCGTGGCAGCGGTCATGCCTGACGCTGGCATCGAGGCGGCGGCGCTCATCAGAGACGCGGCCAAGGCGGTCGGTGGTGGTGGCGGCGGCAAGGGCGACGTCGCCACGGCCGGCGGCAAGAACCCCGACGGCCTCGACGACGCCCTGCGCATCGCACGCGCCGCTGCCGGGATCTGACGGTCGGGTGGCAGGCGGCGCGATCCGGGCGCTCGGGCTCGACCTCGGCACGAAGCGGATCGGGGTGGCGGTGTCCGACCGGTCGGGGACGGTGGCCGGGCCGCTCACGGTGCTCGAACGCACGGGGGACGAGGCCCGTGATCACGCCCGTATCACCGCGCTCGTCCGGGAAGAGGAGGCCGAGGTCGTGGTCGTCGGGCTGCCGCTGTCGATGGACGGCTCACGAGGTATCGCCGCACAGGGTGCCGCCGCCGAGACGGCCCGGCTCGCTAGCGTGGTCGGCGTGCCGGTGGAGACCTACGACGAGCGGCTCAGCACGGTGAGCGCTCACCGCACGCTGAGCGAGGCCGGGCTCGACGGCCGAGCGCGCCGCAAGGTGGTCGACAAAGTGGCCGCCGCCGTGATACTGCAGGGCTGGCTCGACCGCCGGGCGATCGAGTCGGCGCGCGACGGTGGCGCTGGCGACGGCGGACCGGCGCGATGACCGATGTCGACGGCCGCCCGTCCGTCTCGGCGCCACCGCCCCGGCGCGTGCCGAGGCGCAAGCGCGTCGTCGACGACTGGCGCAACGACCCCTGGGACGACACCGCCGACCTCTCGGCCGTCCAGCTCGACCGGTCGCGCCGTGGCTCGGTCATCGGTCGCGTCGTCGGGTTCTCGTTCCTCGTCGTGCTCGCCGTGATGATCCTGGTGGCGGGTGCCGCCGGCTACTGGGTGCTGCGCCAGGTGAACCCGCCCGGCGACGCCGGCGCGAAGGTGAACTTCACGATCAACCAGGGCGACACGATCGAGACGCTCGCCATCCGGCTCGAGCAGCAGGGCATCATCACCAACGCCAAGGTCTTCAAGCAGTACGTGAAGCGCAAGGGCGGCTACGTGCCGCTCGTCGGCTACTACACGGTGCGCCCGAAGGACACGATGGGCAACATCCTCGCCGTGCTCAAGACGCCGCCGGCACTCACCTTCGAGACCGTCACGTTCCCCGAGGGCTTCACGTTCCAGGACATGGGCAAGCGGTTGGGTACAAAGGTGCCGCGTCTGAACGTCGTGAACTTCGCCACCGCGTCGACCGACGGTCAGGTGCGCTCGAAGTTCGAGCCCGAGGGCGTCGTCTCGCTCGAAGGTCTCCTGTTCCCCGACACCTACCAGGTGGCCGGCAACGAGGACGAGACGTCGGTCGTGAAGCGCATGGTCAACCGCATGGAGCGCGTCGCGGTGAAGCAGGGCATCGAGAAGGTGCCGTATCCGGGAAGCGAAACGTGCCCGATCAGCACCTCGTACCAGGTGCTCACGATCGCCTCGATCATCGAGAAGGAGGCGAAGACAGACGAGGACCGCGGCAAGATCTCGCGAGTCATCTGGAATCGGCTGTCGCTCGGCATGAGGCTCGAGATCGACGCCACCTTGCGGTACGGGGCCGACCCGGCGACGCCGTTCGCCCAGCTGCGCGACGCCGACACCCCGTACAACACCTACCTCCACGACTGCCTCCCGCCGACCCCGATCGCCAACCCGGGGGCCAAGTCGATCGCGGCCGCGGTGAACCCGGCGGCCGACCCACCCTTGACAGCATGCGGCAAGGTGGCGAAGGAGTGCCACTACCTGTACTACGTGCTGAAGGACAAGGACTCGCACGTCTTCGCCACGAACGTCGAGGACCACGACCGCAACGTCGCGGCCGCCCAGGCCGCCGGCCTGCTCGGTTGACGTGACGGTCGGGGGGGCGACGCGCGTCGCCGCGGTGATCGGCTCACCGGTGCAGCACTCGCTGTCGCCGGCGATCCACAACGCGGCCTACGCCGCGCTCGGTCTCGACTGGGTCTACGTCGCGTTCGAGGTGGCGCCCGGTCGGGCTGCCGACGCGCTCACGGCGATGCGGGTGCTCGCGTTGGCCGGGTTGTCGGTGACGATGCCGCACAAGCACCACGTGGCCGCAGCGGTCGACGAGATCGCACCCGCGGCGCGGGTGCTCGACGCCGTGAATTGTGTGGAGCGCACGGCCGACGGTCGGCTGGTCGGCCACAACACCGACGGCGACGGCTTCGTCGATGCGCTGGTGGCCGCCGGCCGGAGCCCGGCCGGCCTGCGGTGCGTCGTCGTCGGTGCCGGCGGCGCGGCCCGAGCGGTGATCGACGCGCTGGCCCGCCACGGGGCGAGCGAGATCGTGGTCGTGAACCGCACACCCGCTCGGGCGGCCGAGGCCGCAGCATTGGCCGGCGCCGTCGGACGGGTCGGCACGCCGGCCGACGTGCGCGACGCCGACCTGGTGGTCAACGCTACGAGCATCGGCATGGGCTCGAACGAACTGCCACTCGGTGCCGAGCTGCTTCGAGCCGGACAGGTCGTCGCCGACCTCGTCTACCACCCGCTGGACACCGCCCTGCTGGCGGTGGCCCGGGCGGCCGGCGCGACACCCGTCGACGGCCTCGGCATGCTCGTGCACCAAGCTGCCCGCCAGATCGAGATCTGGACCGGTCTCGACGCTCCCGTGGACGTGATGCGGGCGGCTGCCGAAGCCGAGCTCGCCCGCCGTCTGCCACGATGACGACAGAGCGCCTCGGACGGAATCCCTAGCGGAGCTCGATCCGGGCGTCATGGCCGCTGGAGCGCGCGAGCCGAGCGTCGCGCGTCAGCAGTGGGCAGTCGAGTGCCTCGGCCAGGGCCACGTAGGCGGCGTCATAGCCGGACACGGTGTGTCGCAAT
>JAYUAM010000117.1:0-2429 GCA_043741295.1 Acidimicrobiia bacterium | reverse complement strand
GTACTCGTTCAGTACGTCCGATACACATTGACCCCCACGCTGGCGAGGTATTCGGCCGGCGTGAGATAGCCGAGTGCCTGGTGTGGGCGGATGGTGTTGTACACGGTCTCCCAGGCCCGCAGTTCGCGGCGCAGGGGGACGAGTTCGGGAACCGCGTCGGTCACCTCGTAGAACTCCTCGGTGTGGGTCCGGTTGGCCCGCTCGACGGCGCCGTGGAGCTTGGGGCTGCGCGGGGGCAGGACGAACAGGCGGATGCCGCGGACCTGACAGGCCGCTTCGAACTCGGCCATGAACTCGGAGCCGTTGTCGATGCTGATCGCCCGGACCCCGAAGGGCATCCGCTCGGCCAGCACGTCGAGCACGCTGGCCGCAGCCCGGGCGGTGGCCCGGGGAACGAGCTCGATGACGTCCCAACGGGAGACGACGTCGCGAGCCGTGAACTGCTTGAGGATCGTGCCCGGGAAGCGGACATCGAGGGTATCGAGCTGGACGAGATCACCCGGTTCACGGACCGCCCAGTCGCGGGGCGTGCGGATGGCATACGGCCGGCGCCAGCCGCGCTTGCGGGCACTGATCCGGCGGTGGCCGATCGGCTCCCGGAGATCACCGGCCGCCAGCAGCCGACGCAGGATCCGCCCGATCATCGAGCTCGAGAGCAGCATTCCGGCTCGCCGGAGGAGGACCCGGAGCTTGTCTTTGCCCCAGCGCGGATAGCGTTCCCGGACGGCCTTGACTGCCCGCAACTGCTCAAGGGTCCAGGTCGGCCGACGGCGTCGGCGGGGCGCCGAGCCATGGTCCTCGAGACTCTCGAGGCGAAAGCGATCAAACCGGCCGAGCCAGCGGTACACGGTCGAGCGGCCGACCCCGAAGTGGCGGGCGGTCAGGCTCACGTTGCCACTGTGGGCCCGGTGCCAGTCGAGCATGGCGAGTCGTCGGCGGGCATCGCGCGAGAGCGCCGGCGCGGCCAGCGGGGCTCGCCCCCAGGCCGGTGTGCCGACCATCCGATTGTGGGCCCGCGTCCCCTGAGGATGGGCCCGCTGACGGGTAGACTTCGGCATCGAGAGTCCTCCGCTGCTGCTGATGTTTTGACACCACCAGCGTAGCGAGGGCTCTCACCTCATTTTCCGGCCCGGTCCAACCTCACCCCGCGTCCAGGCCCGGTGTCACGGACGTATCTGGACGAGATCAGGTGGTACCTGCGGTGGTGCGCAGAACTCCCATCTGAGCCCTTATGGCGAGAGTCCCTGGGATATGCCACTAAGGGGGATTTTCGTGACAGGGAGCCGACCCTCGACCCTCGTGTCGGGCGTCAAGCGGTCGAGAGCTGGGTCCATGGGCGCCAGGGCGCCTGAGCCATTGCCCGGGGTTGTCGCCAGCTACCGTCCGTGAATCGTCAGCGACCGAGTCTTGCCCGTCGCCGCGGACACGAGCTGATACTCGGCGCCACCGAAGCTCGTCGTGCCGGTCGTGTTGGCGCTCGCCCAGGTGCGGGCCGCCTCGGGTTGGGCGCCGTCATACGGCAGCGTCGCGATGTAGCCGAGGAAGTCGTCGAACGCGGCGTCCCCGTCGCCGCTGCCGTACCAGAGCACCGTCGCGTCGACGGAGCGGATGACGGTCGGGCTCGAGCCGATCATGTCGACCCGCCACTCGATCGTGCCCGCACCGTTCGTGCCGGTGCAAGTGTAGCTGATCCCATCGGCGAGACTCGCCGGGCCGGTGCACGTGAGACCCCGCTGCTGGAGGTTGAGCTTCACGTCTGCTGCGGTGAGCCCACTGATCGCCTTGCCAACATCGGCGACGCCGGGTAATCCCGCTGGCGATGCGCCGGGCGAGGTGCTGCGTGAGTACGTCGCCCACTACAACGCCCACCGCCCGCACCGCGCCCTCGGCCTGCGGGCGCCCGAGACGAGCCCCATCCGGCTCGCAGCCGCACCGGCGTCGCCCGGTGACATCCTCCGCCGCGACCGCCTCGGCGGGCTGATCCACGAGTACGACATCGCCGCGTGACGACTCGGTTATTGGCACCACCCCACACGCGCTGCGCCGGACCTCCCCTCGGTGATGCCGGCGCCGACTGACCGCCCAGGGAGATGACGTAGATGACCGACCTGTTCGTCCGTGAGCTTGGCGCAGGCCCGCCGGTCGTCCTCGTCCACGGCAGTGTCTTCGACGGCGAGGGGACCTGGGCGAGGCAGTTCCCGCTCGCCGATCGCTTCCGTCTCCTGATCCCCGACCGTCGCGGCTACGGCGCGAGCCCCGACACCGAGCGCGAGGACTTCGAGCCCGACGCGCTCGACATCGCGGATCTTCTCGGGGAGGGTGCCCACCTCGTCGGACACTCATATGGCGGGGTCATCGCGCTCCTCGCCGCGGCCCATCGACCGGAGGCGGTCCGCTCCCTCACGGTCATCGAGCCGCCGGCCTTCGGG
>JAYUAM010000116.1:0-2434 GCA_043741295.1 Acidimicrobiia bacterium | reverse complement strand
CAGAACACGTTCACCGGTCGGCTCACCGAGCCGATGCTCGACGCCGTGTTCGCCCGCGCCGTCGCACTGGCCGATGGACCGGCCGACTGAACGGGCCGCTCGAGGGGCGCGCCCGAGCAGGCCGACCGAGCGGCGCGCCCGAGCGGGTTGACCGAGCGGGTGACCGAGCGGCCGAGCGGGTTGACCGAGCAGGCCGACCGAGCGGGCGCGGCTCGGAACCGTAGGCTTGGCGGCTCCAGGACTGGCCGATCCGGCCGAAGGGGACGACGACGAGATGAAGCGGATCGTGCTCGTGGTGCTGTGCGCAACGGCGGTGCTCGCCGTTGCCGGGTGTGCCACGAAGATCGACTGGGCGACGAAGCGGAAGCTGATCGTCGAGAAGCTCGTATCTGCGGGCATCACCGACACTGAAGCGACGTGTGTGTCCAGCCTACTGGCCGGTTACACCGACGATCAGCTGAGCGCGCTCGACAAGGAGTTCACGGCGAGCTCGACCGCGGGCAGTGCGGCGGCAAAGAAGTTCCAGGACGCCACCGCCGAGTGCACGAAGGGCACGAACGTGAAGACGATGGTGGCGCAACTGAAGGTGGCGACCCCGACGTTGACTGACGAGCAGGCGGCCTGTGCCACGACCACGCTGATGGCGAAGTCCGGCGCCGACCTGCAGGCCCTGAGCAGCCAAGCGGCCACCGCCGACGCCCTGAGTGCCGAGATCGCCTCGACGTGCCTGGTGAAGTGATGATCGCGGTCCCGTAGCCGCCGCGCGCAACGAACTGTCCCGGATTGAAGACGCAGGGGTCTCCAATCCGGGTCAGTTCGACGAACGGGTCAGTTCGACGAACGGGTCAGTTCGACTCCGGGTCAGTTCGACGAACGGCGGCCCGGGCGCCCCGGAGCGAACCCGGAGCCCGCGCCGAGACCAGATCGAGGGACGGGGCCGCGGCGACGACGTCGGCGGGGCCCAAAACCGAGACGTCGCTCGGGCGCGCCTACCGCACGGCGCGGGCGAGGGCGTCGGCGGCTTCGTCGACGGCGGTGTCGGCGACGGTCATGAGGTCGCCCATCGAGAAGAACCCGTGGAACAGACCGGGGTAGCGGGTGAGCGTGGTCGGCACGCCGGCGCCCATCAGACGGCGGGCGTAGGCCTCGCCCTCGTCACGCAGCGGGTCGTGGCTCGCCGTGATCACGAGCGCAGTCGGCAGACCGGCGACCGCGGCATCGTCCGCCAGCAGTGGTGACACCCTCGCGTCGTCGGCCGGGCCGGCGTCACCCGCGCCCGAGTGACCCAGGTAGTGGTCGTAGAACCAGTGCATCGCCTCCAGGCTGAGCACGGGCCCGTCCACGTTCTCGACGTAGCTGGCGTACGCATCGCTGCTGCGGCGGGCGTCGGTCGCCGGGTAGACGAGGAGCTGGAAGCGCAGGGGCACGGCACGCTCCTGGGCGACGATCGCCGCCAGGTTCCCGCCGGCGGAATCCCCACCGACGGCCAGTCGCCCGGCGTCGACGCCGAGCGAGCCGGCGTTGGCAGCCGCCCACACCGTGGCCGCGGTGCAGTCGTCGACGGCGGCCGGCCAGCGGTGCTCGGGGGCGAGCCGGTAGTCCACTGACAGAACCGCGGCGCCCGACCGGTTGGCGAGCGCGCGGCAGACGTTGTCGTGGCTGTCGAGATCGCCGATCACCCACCCGCCGCCGTGGAAGAACACGAGCAGGCCCAGGCCTTCGGTGTCGTTCGGGCGGTAGAGCCGGGCCGGCACACCACCCGCGTCGACGTTGCGCACCTCGTGGATCGACTCGGCGGGTGGACGCAGCCGCGCCCGGCGCGACGCGCGGGCCTGCTCGGGCGTCTGGTCGGTGAGCGGCGGCTCGCCGAGTGACTCGATCAGTGCCACCATCGCCTGGGCTTGTGGATGCAGATCCATCGCGCCAGTGCTACTACAGGGCCTGGCCGGCCGGCGGCTCGCTACCAGGGGTGGATGTCGCCGGACTGGCGTTCTGGACGATGTGCTCGTGGATCTCGCACGTGAGCGCGTGGATCGATTTGACGATGGCGTCGGCCTCGACGTTGGTGGCGTAGTCGTGGGCGGCGAGATCGGACGAGATCTGGTCCTCGCGCTTGGCGGCGATGAGCAGGATCGCGCCCTGCATCGCCGCGAGGCACGACAAGATCAGGTTGAGGAGGATGAACGGGTACCTATCGAACCCGACGTTGCGGTTGCCGATCATCCAGCCGGCGAGAAAGATCAGCGCACCGAACACGAAGCCCCACGACCCCATCCCATTGCGAAGGTGGTCGGCCGCCCGCTCGCCGAGCGTCAGCTGATCACCCGCCCGCACCGCCGGATGTCGTCGCCACCCCGTCGGGCGCTCGCGCGCGCCGTGGTTGCCTGGTGCGTTGCCGGTCGGGTCGTTGCTGTGTGCCGTTGCCATGAGCGCA
>JAYUAM010000115.1:0-2434 GCA_043741295.1 Acidimicrobiia bacterium | reverse complement strand
CTACGACGAGTACCTGGAGCTCGATTGGCCGACGCCGGCCCGTCACATCGCCGAACGTGAGGCCGAGCGCGAGCGGCTCACCGCGTCGTCGAACCGGTTGCAACGGTTGCAGGACGAGCTGGCGGCGAACGACGCGGCCGCCGCCGCGCTCGACGAGCGCATCGACCGGACTCGCACCCGGCTCGCCGAGATCGGTGCCTCGGAAGGCCAGCTCACCGAGCAGCTCCACGAGCAGGCCGAGGTCCTCGGTCACCCCGACGCCGAGCGCCACCGGTCGCTCGCCGGTGACCTCGATGCGGCCCGGGCGGAGCTCGGTCTCGCGCCGCCCGCCCTACGGACGTGCGACGCCGACGAACGACAGGTGCGCGAGCACCTCCAGAACCGCATCGATGCCGACCAGAAGAACATCGACCGCGCCGCGGAACGCATCGTGAAGGCGATGCAGGCCTACCGCCACGACTTCCCGGCCGAGACCACCGATGCCGACGCATCGGTCGCTGCCGCGCCCGCCTACCGGGAGATGCTCCACCAGCTCGTCACCGACGACCTGCCGAGCCACGAGGCGCGGTTCAAGCGGCTGCTGAACGAGAACACGATCAACGAGGTCGCCAACTTCCAGGCGCAGCTGCTGCGGCAGCAGGCCGACATCAGCGAACGGATCGAGGCGATCAACGGCTCGCTCACCCACATCGACTACAACCCGGGCCGCTACATTCGCCTCGAGCTCAGCCCCACCGGCGATCCCGACGTGCGCGACTTTCGGGGCGATCTACGCCACTGTACGGAGGACGCGCTGATGGGTTCCGACGACCCGCACTACGCCGAGGTGAAGTTCCTCGAGGTGCGGGCGCTCATCGACCGGTTCCGCGGGCGAGACGGCCTCACCGAGCTCGATCGTCGATGGACGGCGAAGGTCACCGACGTGCGTAACTGGTTCGTGTTCGCGGCGTCCGAGCGCAACCGCGACGACGACACCGAGTACGAGCACTACAGCGATTCGGCGGGCAAGTCCGGCGGGCAGAAGGAGAAGCTCGCGTACACGGTGCTCGCCGCCAGCCTGGCGTACCAATTCGGGCTTGAGTGGGGCGAGGTCCGATCGAAGTCGTTCCGTTTCGTGGTGATCGACGAGGCGTTCGGGCGCGGCTCGGACGACTCGGCCCGTTTCGGCCTCGAGCTGTTCGCCCGTCTCAACCTCCAGCTCCTCGTCGTCACGCCGCTGCAGAAGATCCACGTCATCGAACCGTTCGTGCGCGGCGTCGGATTCGTCCACAACACAGGCGGGCGCGACTCGCGCCTTCGGAACCTGACCATCGACGAGTTCCGGGAGGAGAAGGCGCGCCGTCGACCCCCGAGGGATCTCGCGGCGACGCCGTGACCGCGGCGGGTGCGAATGGCCCGGCTCACCGCTCCGGCTGGAGCACCCCGGCCGACGTCCGGGCCGAGGTCGCCCGGCGGTGGGAGCGGGGTCAGCTCCTTGCCGAGGTCGCCGAGCCGGCCGGCACGTTCCCACTCCGTGTCGGGCTCAAGCGGCCGACGTCGGCCGAACTGGGTGCACGCTTCGAGGACGTTCGCGCCTGGGCGGCAGCGCTCTCCGGCATCGCCCACGCCCGTGTGGAGTTGCGTGACGTCAACCATCGCCAGATCGGGGCCAACGCCGTCCCCGTCGCGTTGTGGCTCGATTCCGTCGAGGTGGCGGCGGCGCTGATCGGGAAGTCGCGCGACCTGCAGCGGTTCCGGGCCCTGTGCGAGCTGACCCGGAGCCGGTTCCCGGCACTTGTTCCGTTCCTGGTCAGGCGACCAATCGACGCCCTCGCCGAGGCGGAGGCTTGGCCGCGCCTGCTCGACGTCGTCGGCTGGCTGGCGCACAACCAGCGGCCAGGCATCTACCTTCGCCAGGTCGACCTGCCCGGCGTGCACACCAAGTTCGTCGAACAGCACCAGCGGACCTTGGCGGCCTTGCTCGACCTCGCACTGCCAGCTGGTGCGATCGACGAGCGGTTCGGCCGCGCCGACTTCGCCCGCCGCTACGGCTTCCGGCCGCGCCCGCGGCTCGTCCGCTTCCGGTCGCTCGACCATCGGATTCGGCGCGTCGCCGGCGAACTGGACGGTGACTACCTCCTGACCGCGGCCGACTTCGCGCGCATCGAGCCGCCCCGGCGCGTGTTCGTCACCGAGAACGAGATCAACTTCCTCGCCTTCCCTCCGGTCGAGGGGTCGATGGTGATGTTCGGCGCCGGCTCGGGCTTCGAGCATCTCGCCGAGGTCTGCTGGCTCGCCGACGTTCCCGTGCACTACTGGGGCGATCTCGACACCCACGGCTTCGCCATCCTCGACCAGTTGCGTCGCCAGGTGCACCACGTCACGTCGCTGCTGATGGATCGGACGACGTTGCTCGCCCACCGTGACTTCTGGGGCCGGGAAGAGAAGCCGACCC
>JAYUAM010000114.1:0-2437 GCA_043741295.1 Acidimicrobiia bacterium | reverse complement strand
CGCCGAGCGCCGCTCCGCTCGCCTCGGCCACGCGGATGCCGAGCAGCTGACGCGGGTAGTTCCACTCGTACAGCGCCTCGGCGGCGTCGATGCCCTCGTAGCACTGCAGGCGCACGAGCGGGGTGTCGAGCACGGCCGCCAGCGCCTTGGCCGCCTCGGTCTTGCCGACGCCGGCCTCGCCCTCCAGAAGCACAGGTTGGGGCAGGCGGACCGCACAGAACAACGCCGAAGCCAGACCCGCGTCGGTGAGATAGCCGGCGGCCGTCATCGCCAGCTGCAACGACGCGACGTCGGGGACGAGCGCCGCCAGCTCGCCGGAATCGCCCGCGTCGCTCATGACCGCCAGTCTTCCCGGTAGCGCTACGCGGTCACGTAGCGGGAGGGCTCGGCGGCGAACGCGCGCAGGCATCCGCTACCGCAGAACCAGTAGCGCTCGCCTTCGTGGTCGAGGTGCAGCGACCCGTCGACCATCGCCACCGTCATCCCGCACACCAGGTCGTTCGCCGAAGCGGCGGGCGTCGACGAACCGGCGAGCGCCGAGTCGGCCGACGCGTCGCTCGGCGAGTCGTTCACCGGTCGGCCCGAGGGCCGCGGCCGGCTGGCGACGATCTCGGCCAGGATCGACAGTGCCACCTCCTCGGGCGTGCGGGCACCGAGGTCCATCCCTGCTGGCGTGCGCACCCGGCTGCTCATCGAGCCGCACACGTCGAGTGAGGCGACCACGGACTTGCCGCGCTTCAAACTCGCCACGAGCCCGACGTAGGGCACACCAGCGCGCAGCGCGGCGGCGAGTGCTTCCTCTTCGTCACGGCCGTGCGAGGCGACGACGAGCGCGCTCGCGCCCTCGGGCACCGCGCCGGCGTACGGCGCCATCTCGTACCCGAGTGCCGAACCCAGGCGGGCGAGAGCGCCAGCGATCGGCGTATCGCCGACCACGACCACGAGCGGCGCCGGCAGCACCGGTTCGAGGAAGATCTCCAACGTGCCTCCGGACAGGCACGGGTTGTGCACCACGAGCTTGCCCGCCTGGTCGGCCTCGGGCGACGGGCAGATGCGCAGCAGGAGCGTGTCGCCCGAGTCGAGCAGGGCGAGCGATTGCGCCCGCACCGTCGACTCGGCGCACGTGCCCCCGACGAACCCCTCGATCGTGCCGTCCGACAGCACGATCGCCTCGTCGCCCGGCTTCGCCGACGTCGGTCGTTCGGCGAGCACGACGCGGGCGTGGACGAACGGAACGCGCTGCCCTCGCAGCTCGTCCGCCCGCCATTGCACCGCGTCGCGACCCGTCGGCATCGTCACGTCCTGCCCGTTACTCGATCGCCATGTCGGTGCGGAACGGACGGCCTTGCATCGCCATCCACACCTGGGCCGGCGTGAGCGGCATGTCGGCGTGGCGCACCCCGTACGGCTTGAGCGCGTCCATCACCGCGTTCACGACAGCGGCCGGCGAACCGACCGTGGCCGACTCTCCCACGCCCTTGCACCCGAGCGGGTGGTGGGGCGACGGCGTTACCGTCTCGCCGAGCTCGAACGTTGGGACCTCCATCGTCGTCGGCAGCAGGTAGTCCATGAACGAACCACCGAGGCAGTTGCCGTCCTCGTCGAACGAGATCGCCTGCATCAACGCCATGCCGATGCCATCGACGAGGCCACCGTGGATCTGGCCCTCGACGATCATCGGGTTGATGCGCGGCCCGCAGTCGTCGACGGCGATGAAGCGCCGCACCTTCACCTGGCCGGTGCCCTTGTCGACGTCGACGACGCAGATGTAGCAACCGAACGGGTAGGTGAGGTTCGGCGGGTTGTAGACGGCCTGCGCATCGAGATGACCCTCGACGCCTTCGGGCAGTTCGAGGTTCGAGTGCGAGAGCATGGCGATCTCCTGGATCGTCTTGCCCTTCTCCGGGTCGCCTTTCACCTGCCAGCGGCCGTGGTTCCACTCGAGGTCGTCGGGCGAGCACTCCAACGCCGCGGCGGCGATGATGCGGGCCTTGTCCCGCACCCGCCGCGTCACGACCGCCGCCGCAGCGCCCGATACTGGCGTGGAACGGGACCCGTACGTGCCGAGGCCGAACGGCGTGTTGTCCGTGTCGCCGTGGATCACCTCGATGTCCTCGGGCGGGATGCCGATCTCCTGCGACACGATCTGCGCAAACGTCGTCTCGTGCCCCTGGCCCTGCGACTGCACGGAGATGCGCAGCTGGGCCTTGCCGGTCGGGTGGATGCGCAGCTCGCAACCGTCGGCCATGCCGAGGCCGAGGATGTCCATGTGCTTGCGCGGGCCGGCACCCACGCCCTCGGTGAAGAACGAGATGCCGATGCCCATCAGCTCGCCGTTCTTGCGCTTCTCCGCCTGCTCGGCGCGCAGCGCGTCGTAGCCGGCGATCTCCTTGGCGAGCGTGAGGGCGCGCGGGTAGTCGCCCGAGTCGTATTCCCA
>JAYUAM010000113.1:0-5819 GCA_043741295.1 Acidimicrobiia bacterium | reverse complement strand
GAACGGCGATGGGGGTGACCACCGGACCGCGAACGGCGCGGTTACCGAGCGCAGAACGGTCCGCCGACCTTCGGCATCGAGCCACGCCGCCACGACGGCCTGTTCGGCGGCGACGTCGCCCGCCGCGAGCACGCCGTGCGTCGCCGGCACCGCGGGAGCGAGCGAGCCGAGGGGCTCGGCCCGGTCGCCGTCGACGTCGACCAGCAGACCGTCGCGCACGACGGCGGTGGCACCACCGGGAAGGCCGAGCTCGATCGTGCCCGCCGCCCGCAGGCCCTGCACGCGGTGCTGACGGCGCGCCGCGCCGGCCAGCGCACTGGCGCGGTCGCGCACCAGGCCGGCCTCCTCGAAGCGGCGGGCGCCGCCGAGTGCGGCCATGCGCCGTTCGAGCGCGGCGAGCACGGCCGCGACGTCGCCCTGCAACGCCCGGGCGGCCTGGCGGGTGTAGGCGGCATAGTCGGCCACGCCGACCGTTCCGGCGCACGGGCAGCTGGCGACACCGAGCTGGGCCGCGGTGCACGGCGCATCACGGCACGGCAGCGTTCGGACGTCGAGGCGCGTCGTGCACCGCCGCAGCGGCACGGCCGTCTCGATCGCTTCGACCACCAAGCGGGCCGTCGGCACCGGGAGCGGGCCGAGGCACGGGACGGCGGGGTCGGACGGCGCCCGTCGGCCGATTACGAGGCGCGGGAACGGGCCGGCGTCGAGCCGCACGACCGCACCGGGCGCCGGTTTCCCCGCCACGTTGAACCGGGGGCGCAACGCGCGGATGAGCCGCGCTTCGAGCACGGCGGCTTCGAGCGTGGAGGTGCACGAGCGGTGGTCGATCGCCACCGCCTGACGCAACAGCGCACCCACCGAGCGCCGGTCGTCGGCGAAGTACGAGCGCACGCGCTGGCGGAGGTTCGTGGCCTTGCCGACGTAGAGGATCTCGCCTGCCGCGCCGCGAAAGGCATACACGCCGGCGGCTCGCGGCAAGTGCTCGGTGAGCCGCAGCTTGCCGGCCATGGGGTGACCGGCCTGCCGGGGGAGCGCGAGCAGGTCGTCGAGGGCGAGTACGTCGAACCCGGCCGCCCGCTCGATCAGCCTATGGAGCAGATCGCAGGCGGCGAGGGCGTCGGTCATCGCGCGGTGGGTGGGTCGATGATCGAGCCGCAGACGGTCGGCGAGGGTGCCGAGGCGGAAGTCGGGCGATTCTTCGTGGAACAGGCGACGGGCCAGGATCATCGTGTCGACGACCGGGTTGGCGAGGCGCGGCCAGCCGGCACGCTCGAACTCGGCGGTGAGGAACGAGCTGTCGAACCGGGCGTTGTGGGCGACGATCACGGCATCGCCGATGAACGTGGCGACGGTCGGCGCCAGCTCGGCGAGGCGTGGGGCGGCGGCCACCTGAAGGTCGGTCAGGCCGGTGAGCATCGACACGAACGGCGGGATCCCTCGACCGGGATCGACGAGCGTCTCGAACGTGCCGACGACCTCGCCTCCGCGGACCTTGACGGCGCCGATCTCGCAGATGCGGTCGTCGACCGGCGAGCCGCCCGTGGTCTCGAGGTCGAGCACGCAGAACGTCACCCGGTCGAGCGGTATCGACGCGGGACGGGGCGGCGAGGCGGACCGGCTGCTCATGCCGCTCGAGCCTAGCCGAACAGGTGTTCGCACGTGGGTGCGTGCGAGCCGGGATCGCCGAGGAGGCGGCCGACTGGCACCGGCCGCGCCGGGTCGTCGGGAGCGCCGGGCGCGCCGGAGTCGTCGGGCGCGCCGGGGTTGTCGGGCGCGCGGGTTGGGGCGTCGGGGCGTCGGAGTCGGTCGACGTGGCGGGCTCCTAGCATGATGTGGTGGCACGCGAAGTCGGTCCCGAGGCGTCCGGGGGTTCCCCACCCGGCCCGCGCCCGGAACCCGACCCGATCGACGATGCGCCGCCGACGGCCACCTCCGCTGCCGCGGCCGATGCCGACCCCCACACCGCCCCGCCGGGAGATGCCGCCGAGCCGGCGGGTATCGCCGACGAGCTGCTGCGGCCGGCCCTCGAGCTTGGGTTTGCCGTGGCTCTCGTGCTCTCGAGGCAACGACCGCCACTGCCGGTTCCGGCGGCGCTGCGGCCGTACCTGCGGTTCCAGAAGCTTCCGTCGGCGGCCCTCGGCCCCCTGCGCCGCGTCCTGACGCTGGACGGCGGGTTCCGGGAACGTGTGGCGATGGTCGCCGACGAGGCGATCGTCGGCCGTCCGTCGTGGCTGTGGCTCGTCCGTCCGGTGGGCTGGGAGTCGGAGCTGTCGACGCACGCCGAATGTCCATCAGGCGCAGACATCGCCGACATCGAGGACGTCAACGAGGTTGCCGATGCCGACCACCGGCACGACCGCGCCGGACGGCCGCAGGGTGCCGCTGGCAACGAGGATGTCGGGGCTGCGCACGCGGCGTCCACCGGGCCGGTGCGCCGTCCGGTTCGTCGAACCGGGGAGCGGGCGGCGCCCGAGCCGGTCGTCGGCGACCGCAAGCTCGCCAAACGGCTCGAAGCGGCCGA
Organism: Acidimicrobiia bacterium; assembly: GCA_043741295.1. GTDB lineage: Bacteria > Actinomycetota > Acidimicrobiia > Acidimicrobiales > Ilumatobacteraceae > JAYUAM01. The sequence continues at coordinate 3,298 of JAYUAM010000113.1, read as the reverse complement.
GCAGGCCCTCATGCGAGCCAAGCTCGAGGCCGAAGAAGCGCGCACCGAGTTGGTCGCGCTGCGCTCGCGGCGCGACGACGACGCCATCGCGGTGCCGAAGCTCACGGCGAAGGTCGCCCAGCTCGATACCGAGCTGCGTGGTGCCCGCCGCCGGCTCGAGGACGTGCAGCGGAGCCTGACCGACGCCACGACCCGCGCCGAAGAAAGTCACACCCACCTCGTCGAGGCCCGGGGCGCGCTCGCCCGCACCGAACAGGAGCGCGACGACGCCCGCGGTCAGGCCGACCAGCACCGGGAGCGGTTCGCGCGACTCGTGGCCCGCGTGTCCGAGCTCGAACTTGCGTCCACCGGGCGGCCGTCAAGGTCGCCCGCCCCCATCGCCGAGCAACCTACTGAATCCGTGCCGGCTCCCGGTTGGGCGTCTGATCTCGGACCGGACGCGCGCGACGTGCTGCGCGAGGTGGCGGGCGCCACCCGCCGCCTCGGCGATGTCCTCGATCTGCTCGGCGCCGCCCTCGGCCGGGCCGGAGGCGGCGGCGACGCCGATGCGGGCGACGGGGCGAACGGTCCGGTTGCCACCGCCGCAACCGATCGCACCGCACCGGGCGTCGGCGCGGCCGACACGACGTCGACGGCCGCGAACCGCACGGCCTCGGGTCGCCGGTCGCGGCCGGCGCGCCAGCCGCTGGTGTTGCCTGGCGGCGTGCTCGCCGAGTCCGTCCGGGCCGTCGAGCACCTCCTTCGCCACGCGGCGATCGTCCTGGTCGACGGCTACAACGTCGCCAAGCTCGGCTGGCCGGCGCTCGGACTTCCGGAGCAGCGGTCCCGCCTGCTGGCGGTGCTCGATGAGCTGGAGGCGCGGTTCGGGGGCGATCTGCGCGTCGTGTTCGACGGCTCCGACGTCACCGGGCCGACGGCGTTCCCGGGCGCCCGCCGTCGCGTGTCGGTCGCTTTCAGTCCGGCGGGCGTGCTGGCCGACGATGTGCTCGTCGAGCTCGTGCGGGCTCAGCCGACCGACCGCCCGGTGGTCGTGGTCACGAACGACCAGGAGCTGCGTTCGCGTGTGCGGGTGCTCGGCGCCAACCTCGTCGGGTCCGAGCAGCTGCTCGCGGCCGCACGGCGCTGACCGCGGGAACTCTGTCACACGGTCCGGGCACGATCGGCCCATGGCTACGAACGGTTCGGCCTCCGCCGAGGCTCCTCTGGTTATCGACTGCGACACGTGCGTCATGCGCCGCACCGGTGTGTGTAGGGACTGCGTCGTCTCGTTCCTGCTCGACGGGCAGGGACGTTCGGTCGGTGGCGGGCGTCATACCGATGCCGTCGTCGTCGATGTCGCCGAGCTGCGGGCATTGCGCCTGCTGGCCGACCAGGGCCTCGTTCCGGCGTTGCGCCACCGGTCGTCGGCGTGATGCTGGCTACCGTGGGGTGGTGCTGCCGGCCCCGACACCGATCCTGGCTGGGCTCACCGACGAGTTGCTCGAGCTGGGTCGCCGCGAGGGTCTGGACGCCGTGGGCGTCGCTCCGGGCGAGCGGTTCGAGCAGACCCGGCGAACGCTCGAGTCGCGCAAGCGGGCCGGTCTCCACGGTGGTATGGCGTTCACCTACAAGAACCCGGCCCGCTCCACCGATCCGGGCGCTGCGGTCCGCGACGCCCGGGCGATCGTCGTGGGTGCGCGCGCCTACCTCCACGACGACGGTCCGGCGCCGCGGGAGCCGAGTGGTCGGGTGGCCCGCTACGCCTGGACCGACCATTACGCGCCGCTGCGCACCGCGCTGTGGTCGATGGCGCGCCGGCTTCGCGACGCCGGATTCCGTGCCGTCGTGTTCGCCGACGACAACAGCCTCGTCGACCGCGAAGCGGCGTACCGGGCCGGCATTGGGTGGTACGGCAAGAACGCCAACCTCCTGGTGCCCGGAGCCGGCTCCTGGTTCGTGCTCGGCTCGGTCGTCACCGACGCCCCGCTCGTCACCTCGGCGGCGCCGGTGGACGATGGCTGTGGCAGCTGCCGGCGCTGCCTCGACGGGTGCCCCACCGGCGCCATCGTCGCTCCCGGCGTCGTCGATGCCAACCGCTGCCTCGCGTGGTTGCTCCAGAAGCCGGGCGTGTTCGCCCGCGAGCATCGCGCCGCCCTCGGCGACCGCCTCTATGGCTGTGACGATTGCCAGGAGGTGTGCCCGCCGAACCAGCTCGTGGTGCGCCGTCGGGGCCCGCACCCGGCGCCGAGCGGGTCGGTGGCCTGGGTCGGTCTCGTGGCTCTGCTCGATGCCGACGACGCCGCGCTGCTCGACCGTCACGGACGCTGGTACCTGGCCGATCGTGACCCGCGGTGGCTGCGCCGCAACGCCTTGGTCGTGCTCGGTAACACGGGCGACGGGCGCGACCAGTCGGTCGTCGCCGTGCTCGCGCGCTACCTCGCCCACCCCGACCCCGTGCTCCGTGTCCACGCCCTGTGGGCGGCGCGCCGGCTCGGCCGGGCCGACCTCGCCGACGGCCTGCGCCACGACGCCGATCCGCTCGTGGCGACCGAGTGGGTCGCTGGCGCCACCGAAGCCGCGGTTGGACCGTGACGCACCTGCTCGTCACGAACGACTTCCCGCCGAAGGTCGGCGGCATCCAGGCCTACCTGTGGGAGTTGTGGCGTCGGCTGCCGCCGCACGACTTCGTCGTCCTCACCTCGCCTTACGCCGGCACCGCGGCGTGGGACGCCGAGCAGCCGTTCCGGATCGTGCGCACCCGCGAGCCGGTCCTGCTGCCGCACCCGTGGATGGCGCGCCGGATCGATGCGCTGGCCGACGAGATCGGCGCCGATCTCGTGGTGCTCGACCCCGCGGTACCACTTGGCATCGTCGGGCCGTCGCTTCGTCACTGCTACGCCGTGGTGCTGCACGGCGCCGAGGTCACGGTTCCGGGGCGCCTGCCGGGCACGGCCCAGCTGCTGGGGCGCGTGCTGCGCCGTGCCGAGTTGGTCGTGGCCGCCGGGGGCTATCCGGCGGCCGAGGCGGAACGGGCGGCGGGTCGGCCCTTGCCCACTGTCGTGATCCCCCCCGGTGTCGACACGTCGCGCTTCGTGCCGCCCTCGGCCGACGAACGATCGGCGGCGCGCGCCCGGTTCGCCGTGGACGAGCACCAGGTCCTCGTCGCCGGGTTGTCGCGCCTCGTGCCCCGCAAAGGATTCGACGTGCTCATCCAGGCCGCGGCGATCGCGGCCCGCCACCGCCCGCACCTGACCGTCGCCATCTCCGGTTCGGGTCGCGACCGCAATCGCCTGGCCGGCCTCATCGACCGCCATCGTGC
>JAYUAM010000112.1:0-13408 GCA_043741295.1 Acidimicrobiia bacterium | reverse complement strand
CTGCTCGCCAAGGCGAACGTGCCGGCCGCGCAGCTCACGTTGCTCGAACGCAAGCGCCTGGAGCTGGCGCGAGCCCTGGCGGTGCAACCGCGCCTGCTCTTGCTCGACGAGATCGCCGGCGGGCTCACCGAAGCCGAGGTGCACGAACTCGTCGTCACGATCAAGGAGATCAAGGCGGCAGGGGTGACGATCGTGTGGATCGAGCACATCGTGCACGCACTGCTCAGCGTCGTCGACCGGATGATGGCGATCGACTACGGCCGCAAGCTCATCGAAGGCGATCCGGACGCGGTGATGAACTCGGCCGAGGTCCGCCAGGTGTACCTGGGTGCCGACGTATGAGCCTGCTCGAGGTCGTCGGCCTCGATGCCGGCTACGGCGATTTCCAGGCCCTGTTCGGCCTACGACTGCACGTCGACGAGGGCGAGACGGTGTCGATCATCGGCGCCAACGGCGCCGGCAAGTCGACGCTGTTGTCGGCCATCGCCGGTCTCGTCGACTGCTCGTCCGGAGAGATCACCTACGACGGCCGGTCGTTGCACGGCACGCCGGCCCACCGACGCGTGGCCCTCGGCATCGCCATGGTTCCGGAGGGGCGGCGGATCTTCCCCTCCCTCAGCGTCGACGAGAACCTCGATGTCGGCGGGCACTGCCGGCGCCCGGGACCCTGGAGCAAGGCCGACGTCTACGAGGCGCTGCCGCTGCTCCAACGGCTGCGCTACCGCTCCGGCGCGCGCCTGTCGGGGGGCGAGCAGCAGACGCTGGCGATCGGTCGGGCGCTCATGGCCAACCCCCATCTGCTCCTGCTCGACGAGGTGTCGCTTGGGCTTGCGCCGGTGGTCGTCAAGCAGGTCTACGAGGCGGTACCCGCCATCCGCGCCAAGGGGACGACCCTGCTCGTTGTCGAGCAGGACGTAAACCAGGCGCTGGCCGTCGCCGATCGCGTCTACTGCCTGTTGGAGGGACGGATATCGCTCGAAGGCACGCCCTCCTCCCTGGCGCGCGACGACATCACCGCCGCCTACTTCGGCCTCGGTCGCGCCAACTACGGGGTCGAGCAGTGACCTGGATCAACGTCGTGCTCCAGGGTGTGCTGCTCGGCGGGCTGTACACGCTCTTCGCCACGGGACTGTCGCTTGCCTTCGGTGTCATGCGCTTCGTGAACCTTGCGCACGGCGACCTCGCGGTGGTGGCCTCGTTCGTCGCGTTCTCGCTCGTGCGCACCCGCCACGTCAACGCGCTCGTCGCCCTTGTCGTGGTGCTCCCCAGTGCGTTCGTCGTCGGGTACGTGCTGCAACGGCTCGTGTTCGATCGCGTGATCGGCGCCGATCCGGCGTACCAGATCGTGGCCACGTTCGGGCTCGCTGTCGTCATCGAGAACGGCCTGTTACGTCACTACACCGCCGACACGCGCGGACTGAACGTGGGCCGTCTGGGGACGGCCTCGATCCGGATCAATCGCCAGATCTCGATCGGCTGGCTGCCGCTCGTGACGTTCCTCTGCGGCGTCGGCGTGCTCGGCGCGCTAGCGTTGTTCCTTCGGCACACGAGGACGGGCCGCGCGTTCCGAGCCACCTCCGACGATCCGCGGGCGGCCCAGCTGATGGGCATCGACAACCGGCGGATCTATGCGGTTGCGCTGGCGATCTCGCTCGTGACGGTCGCCCTCGCTGGCGTCCTCGACGGTGCCCGGACCTCGTTCGATCCGTTCCACGGGCCGGCGTTGCTGATCTTCGCCTTCGAGGCGGTGATCATCGGTGGCCTCGGGTCGCTGTGGGGCACCCTCGCCGGTGGCGTGACACTCGGTGTCGCCCAGGCGATCGGCACACAGGTCTCGCCTCAGTGGGGTCCGATCTTCGGGCACCTGGTGTTCATCGTCGTGCTCGCCAGCCGGCCCACCGGCATGTTCGGCAAGGCGGGCATGCGATGACCGGCATCGATCACCTGCACATCGCCCGGGGCACCACGGCGAGCCGCGTGTTCGCCGTGCTCGCGTTGGCGGCGACGGTCGCCCTGGCGACGCTGCCTTCGTGGGGGGCGGCATCGACGCAGAAGAAGTTGATCGAGCTGCTCGTGCTCGTGGCGCTGGCCCAGATGTGGAACCTGCTCGCCGGGTTCGCCGGCATCGTGTCGGTCGGGCAGCAGGCGTTCATCGGGTTCGGCGCGTACGGCATGGTCGTGTTCGTGAACAACCTGCACGCCAACCTCTACCTGTCGGTGCTCCTCGCCGCGTTCGGGACGGCAGTGCTGTCGGTGCCGATCGGGCTCGTGGCGTTCCGACTGCGGGGCAGCTACTTCGCCATCGGCACGTGGGTGCTCGCGACGCTCGCCAGCCTCGTGGTGCAGAGCATCAACCAGGTCGGCGGGGGGAGCGGGGCGTCGATCCGGGTCGTCGGTACCAAGGCGTTGACCCGCCTGCACAACAACTACTGGATCGCCCTCGTGGTCGGTCTCGGCGCGGTGGCGATCGCGTACCTCGTGCTGCGCTCGCGGCTCGGACTGCAGATGCAGGCGATCCGCGACAACGAAGCGGGGGCCCGCAGCCTCGGTGCGAACGTGTACCGGACCCGCTTCATCGTGTGGGTCATCGCCTCGTTCTGGACGGGCCTCGCCGGCGCCACGTTCTACCTCAACAACCTGCGGGTGCAGCCGACGGCGGCGTTCAACGTGCTCTCGTGGACGGCGCCGATCATCTTCATCGTGGTGATCGGCGGCATCGGGACGATCGAGGGACCGATCATCGGTGCGGTCGCCTACTACGTGCTGAAGGACCGCTTCAGCGAGGCCCAGACCACATACTTCATCGGGCTCGGACTGCTGGCGATCGTCGTGGCGATCTGGCTGAAGCGAGGTCTGTGGGGTTTGCTGCGCGACCGTCTCGGGCTCAGCCTGTTCCCGGTGCGCAGACGGGTCGTCGGCCTCGCCGACCGGGTCGACCGGGCGGAGCGGGTCGAGTCGTGACGTCGGTGACCCGGGCCGAGGTCATCTACCAGGCGCTGCGTCGCGACGTGCTCGCCGGCCGGTTCCTGCCGGGCGACAAGTTGCGGTTCGCCGACCTCTGCGAGCGGTACGGCGCGAGCATGGGCGTGCTGCGCGAGGGCCTGTCGAGGCTCGTCGAGCAGGGTCTGGTCACCACCGAACCGCAGCACGGGTTCCGCGTGGCTCAGCTCTCGGAGGCGGACCTCATCGACCTCACCCACGCCCGGGTCACGCTGGAGGCGATGGTGCTGCGCGAGGCCATCGCTCACGGCGACCTTGCGTGGGAGGCCCGCCTGGTCGCCGCTCAGCACGTGCTCGAGCGCATCCCGATGGCGCAGGGCGGCGATCCGCACGTCGTCGACGAAGCGTGGACGGCGGCCCATGCCAGCTACCACGCCGCCCTGCTCGACGGTTGTCCGAACCTGCGGCTGCGAGGCATCGTCCTGTCGCTGCGTGACTCCGCCGAGCTCTACCGCCGTTGGTCGCAGCGACTCGACGACTCCGGCGAGCGCGACGTCGCCGACGAACATGCGCAGATCGTCGAGGCGACGTTGGCTCGCGACGCCGACCGGGCCGTCGAGCTGCTCGTCGGCCACATCCAGCGCACCTCCGACATCCTGCTGGCGACCCGCCCGGACTGAGCGGGCGGGTCTGCTCGCGCTAGTCGCGGATGCCGAAGGCGAACTCGATCGGCCGTTCGGGTGCCGCCGGAAGATCGGTGTTACACGCGGCGTGAGCAGCGGCGTGCTCGACGCCCATGACGCGCAGCGTTGCCTCGGCGGCGGCGCGCTCGTAGGCCGGTGGGTGCACACCGCGCACGATGTCGTGCCCGGCCGCGGCCATCAGCCACACCAGCTGGCTCCACGCGTAGCCGGGGTCGCCGTCGATCAGGTCGTAGCTGCCGGCGGCGACGGCCCGGTCGATGTCGCGCAGCCCGAACGGCCCGAAGCCGACGCGCATCCGGTCGACGACCAGGTCGAGTCGGCCGAGCGACCAGCGGAACACCGGGTTGGCGATCATCTCGCGCATCACGACTCGGATCGAGTTGGCGACGATCCGCACCGGGTCGGTCTCACCGAGCATCGCGGTGACGAGGTCGTTGCGCTCACCCAGGTTGTGGATGATGCAGTCGAGCACCTCCTCGGCCAGCGCCTCCTTGCTCGACGCGTAGTTGTAGAAGGTGCCGAAGCCGATGTCGGCGGCATCGGTGATCTGCTGAATTGTGGTGGCGTCGACACCCTGCGCCGACATCAGCCCGTAGGCGACCTGGCGCAGGCGCAGCCGGGTCTGGCGCTGCCGCGCTGCGGTGCGGGTCGGCCCAGCGGGCCGGGTCGTCGACGGAGGCACGGTGAGGATCGTAGCTGCTCGCATGCCACTAGTATCACACTTGACGAGCCATCGAAAATGATCGAGTATCATTCTGTGTCGGGGGACACATCGGGCAGCCCATGCCGCAACAACAGGAGGCATCCATGACCATTGTCGAGACTCAGACGGCCGCCGAGAGCCAGACGGCCGCCGAAGCGGTCGCCCGCGTGCAGGCCATCGTGCCGGAGCTGCGGGCGCGCGCGGCGCGCACCGCGCTCGACCGTCGCCTGCCCGAGGAGAACATCGCGGCGCTCAAGGCGTCGGGCGCGTTGAAGACGCTCCAGGCGACGCGCAACGGTGGCCTCGGTCTCGGCGTCCGCACCCACCTCGACGTGGTCAGCACCCTCGCCCGCGGCTGTGGTTCCACGGCATGGGTGGCCGGCGTCGTGCACGCCCACTCGTGGCTGCTCTCGCACTTCCCCGAGCAGGCCCAGGCCGACGTCTACGGGCAGGATCCCGACGCGATGGTCTCGGCCGTGATCGGCCCGCGTGGGCGCGCCGTGCGCACGGCGACCGGTTACCGGCTCGACGGTACGTGGCCGTTCGCGTCCGGGTGTGAGCGTTCCGACTGGCTCCTGCTCGGCGCCGCCGTCGTCGACGCCGACGGCAGCCCGATCGACGAGGGCGACTTCGCGGTGCCGACCTCCGCGGTCACGGTGAAGGACGACTGGTACGTGAGCGGCCTGACCGGTACCGGCTCGTGCACCGTCGCGGTCGAAGCGCTGGAGATCCCCGAGCACCGGTACCTGTCCCTGCCGGGGTTGATCATGGGCAACTCGCCGGGCGCCGGCCTGCACGGCGACGACTGGGTGCAGCGTTGCGCCCCGGTGCCCGTGCTCTCCATCGCGCTGTGTGGGGGTGCCATCGGCCTCGCCAAGCAGGCGCTCGAGGACTTCCCGGCGCTGATCAAGGGCAAGACCATTGCCTACACGGCCGACTCGCAGGAGCAGAACCACGGCACGCAGATCCGCCTGGCCGACGCGGCGATGCGGATCTACGAGGGCGAGCTGTTGCTGTACGCCATGGCCGACGCGATCGACGCCGCCGGTCGCGCCGGCACCGAGATCGCGTTCCTCGATCGGGCCCGCATGCGGGTCGAGTGTGCGACGGCGGTGCGCCGCCTGCTCGAGGGTGTCGACATCCTGTTCAAGGAGTCGGGTGCCTCGGGCGTGCGCACGTCGAGCCCGTTGTGCCGGGCGCTGGCCGATCTGCAGGCGATCAACAACCACGGTCTCATGAAGCTGGAGACGAACCAGGAGCTCTACGGGCGCCTGCTGCTCGGGCTCACGCCGAACACCCCGCTCATCTGATCGGACCGTCGAGCGGGCTCCGTCCGCTCAGCGGGCTGCGGCCCGCAGGTTCCGCAACCAGTCGCACCAGCGGTCGATGCCCTCGCCGGTCTTGGCGCTCGTCTCGATCACCGTCGCGCCCGGGTTCACCTTGGCGAGGTTCGCCCGGAACAGGGCGACGTCGACATCCAGGTGGGGGAGCAGGTCGACCTTGTTGAGCAGCACGAGGTCGGCCGACCGGAACATCACCGGGTACTTGAGCGGCTTCTCCTCGCCCTCGGTGAGCGAGTACACCATGACACGCGCCGTCTCGCCGACGTCGAACTCGGCGGGGCACACGAGGTTGCCGACGTTCTCGATCACGAGCACGTCGAGCGCGTCGAGACGCAGGCGCGGGAGGGCGGAACGCACCATGGTGGCGTCGAGGTGGCACTCGCCACCGAATCCCTGGCTGGTGTTCACGAGCACTACCTGGGCGCCGAAGCCGTCGAGCCGGTCGGCGTCGATGGAGGTCTCGATGTCGCCCTCGACGATGCCAAGGCGCAGGCTGTCGCCGAGCCCGTCGCCCAGCCGGCGCAGGGTGGCCTGGAGCAGCGTGGTCTTGCCCGCACCGGGTGCCGACATGATGTTGACCACCGTGACGCCGGCGGCCGCGAAGTCGGCGCGGTTGGCGGCCGCCGTGCGGTCGTTCTCGCCGAAGATGTGCTCGAGCACCTCGATCCTGACGCCCCCGGTGGCGTAGCCCGAGTGGTCGCCGAACCCGTGCCCGGTCTGCTCGGCGTGCTCTTGATCGTGGTCGTGGTCGTGGTCGGCGTGCTCGGTGCCGTCGGGGTGGCGGTGGAAGCGGCCCATGTCAGTTCCCTGCCAGTTCGAGCGTGGTCACGAGGAACTCCTCGCCCGAGACGAGCTCGGCGTCGCTCGACGCGCAAGCCGAGCAGACGAACACCGGGAGGTCGAGCTCGGTACGGGCGCCACAGACGCGGCACACGATCACGGCCGCCACCTCGTCGATCAGCAGCGCGGTGTCGGCGAGGCGGGTGTCGAAGGTGACCATCTCCCAGCAGTATCGCAGCGTGTCGGGGACGACCTGTCGGAACCGGCCGACCTGTACCGAGACCGAACGCACGTCCTGGTCCGGCGCGTTGCGCTCCACGATGTCGGCGATGGCCGAGCAGAGCGACAACTCGTGCATTCCCCCCGACCTCCCCTGGCGCGCCTGCGGCCGAGACTCTACGACGCCGCGCGACCATCGACCGGCCGGCCGGTCCGTTGTCGGCGGACGAACACGGCCCTGCCGTCGGCGCAGACGCGGACGCTAGAGTTCGCACCGGGGTCGTGCACCGTGGCCCAAGGATCGAGGGGGAGTCCATGGCCGGCGTCGACGTCTACATCGCCGATGCCGTGCGCACGCCCATCGGTCGCCACGGCGGCGCTCTCGCCGGCGTACGTCCCGACGATCTCGCGGCTACGGCCATCCGGGCGCTCGTCGACCGGAACCCGTCGCTCGATCCGGCCGACATCGACGAGGTCTACTTCGGTGCAGCGAACGGTGCCGGCGAGGACAACCGCAACGTCGCCCGCATGGCCACGCTGCTCGCCGGTCTGCCGGCCACCGTCCCGGGCGCGACCGTCAACCGGCTGTGCGGCTCGGGCATGGAGGCGGTGATCGACGCCTGCCGGGCGGTGATGGTGGGAGACGCCGAGCTGTGCCTCGCCGGCGGAACCGAGTCGATGACACGGGCGCCGTGGGTGATGGAGAAGCCGGCCAAGGGCTTCCCGACGACGAGCCCGCAGCTGTGGAACACGACGCTCGGTTGGCGCATGACGAACCCGGCGATGCCAGGGGAGTGGACGTTGAGTCTCGGCGAGGGCACCGAGATGCTCGCCGAGAAGTACTCGATCACGCGCGACGCGTGCGACGCATTCGCCGCCACCTCGCACGCCCGGGCCGATGCCGCGTGGACGGCCGGCTGGTTCGCCGCCGAGACGGTGCCGGTGCCGGGCATCGAGCTGGCGCGCGACGAGTGCATCCGCCCGGGCACCACGACCGAGACGCTCGCCAAGCTGAAGCCCTCGTTCCGGCCTGACGGTATGATCACGGCGGGGAACGCCTCGCCGCTGAACGACGGGGCGGCGGCCCTCGTGCTCGGCACGGCCGAGTCCCTCGCCCGTCATGGGCTCACGCCGCTGGCCCGCATCGTCGCCCGCGCCACGGCTGGCGTCGAGCCGCAGTTCTTCGGCATCGGCCCCGTCGAGGCGGCCCGCACCGCGCTACGCCGGGCCGGCATCGGGTTCGGCGACCTCGCTGCGGTGGAGCTGAACGAGGCGTTCGCCGCCCAGTCGCTCGCCTGCCTCACCGAGTGGCCCGACCTCGACCCGGCGATCGTCAACCCGCTCGGCGGCGCGATCGCCATCGGGCATCCGCTCGGGTGCTCCGGCGCCCGCATCGTCACCACCCTCGCCCACCACCTCGCCCGCACCGGTGGCCGCCACGGCCTCGCCGCCATGTGCGTCGGCGTCGGGCAGGGCATAGCGGTGGTGCTGGAGAACGTTCGATGAACCCGCCTACCAGGAGCCACTGACATGGGGACCCCGCAACAGCACGCCGAACTGCTCGCCGATGTGATCGGGCGGCACGCCAACTCGCCCGACCCGCGGGTGAAGGAGATCAGCGAGGCGGCGGTGCGCCACCTGCATGCGTTCGTCGAAGACGTGGGTCTCCAAAGGAATGAATGGTTCGAGGGGATCAAGTTCCTCACCGCCATCGGCAAGATCTGCGACGACGTGCGCCAGGAGTTCATCCTGCTGTCCGACACGCTCGGCGTGTCGGCGCTCGTCGAGTTCGTGAGCTACGACGGCATCGACGGCACGACGGAGAACACCGTGCTCGGACCCTGGTACGTGCCGGGTTCACCCGAGCGAAAGTCCGGCGAGTCGATGCTCGAGGACGACGACGACGGTGACCGCGTCGTCGTGCGCGGCCGCGTGACCGACGTGGATGGCGCGCCAATCGCCGGCGCGATCCTCGACTGCTGGCAGAACGGCACCGACCTGTTCTACGCCGTGCAGCGCCCCGACCTGCACAGCGAGTTCAACCTGCGCGGCATCTACACCACCGACGACGACGGCTGCTACGAGATCCGCGCCGTGCGCCCGCTCGCCTACCCGATCCCGAGTGACGGGCCGGTCGGCGCCATGCTGAAGGCGAACAACCGGAACTGGATGCGGCCGGGCCACCTGCACGTGTGGGCGAAGGGGGCCGGCTTCAAGGACCTCATCACGCACGTCTTCGACGAGGCCTCGCCGCATCTCCATGACGATGCCGTGTTCGGCATGCGCCCGAGCCTCGTTCGCGCCTTTGCCGCCGACGACACCGGCGAGCTGGCTGCCACGTTCGACGTCATCCTCGACCGGGCCGACTGAGCTAGGCGACGGGGTCGCCCGCCGTGGCGCGGCGACGAGCCCCACGGTAGGCGCTCGGCGTCGTGCCGACGATCCTGGTGAACTGGCGAGTGAAGGCGCTCTGGTCGTACCACCCGCAACCGACGGCGATGTCGGCGAGCGGCTGGTCGGTTGCTGTCAGCCGGCGGGCCGCCTCTTCGACGCGGGTCTTGATCACGTACTGCTTGGGCGACACGCCGAAGGCTCGTTGCATGCGCCGCTCCAGCTGGGCGGTGGTGAGGGACGCCTCGGCGGCGAGCTGGTCGACGGTCACGTTGGCGGCGAGGTTGTCGTGCACGAGGGCCACGGCCCGGCGCAACCCGACGAGATCGGCGTCGTCGGTCGTGCCCCGTTCGAGGTCGACGGAGAGCACGGCGATGGCGACGACGCCGCCGGTATCGGTGACGGGGAGCTTCGTCGTCGAGTACCACCCCGGCTCACCGTCGGTGCCGGTGATCAGTTCGAGCTCGTCGTGCAACGGGACCGCCGACGCGAGCACCTCGGCGTCCTGCGCCTCGTAGCGGGCCGCGAGCTCCGGCGGGAACAGCTCGGGCGCCCGCCGGCCGATGACGTCGGCGCGGGTCCGGGCGGTCGTGCGCTCCGCGAACGCCCGGTTGACGGCGAGGTACCGCCCGCCCGACGACTTCAGGCAGTAGAGCACGCCCGGCGCGTGATCGAGCAGATCGGCCAGTGCCGCGTACGCGTCGAGCACCTCGGCCATCCGCCGATGGTACGACCGACGGAGCTCCAAATGTCCCCGCCGCCGCCGACGCACCTTGTACGAATCAGGCCTTCAGAGGCGATCGTTCGTGCAAGACCTCGACGGGTTCGTCGTGGTCCGATGATGGCATGACCACCCGCCTGGCTGCCGCTTCTGCCGTTCCCGATACGACTGTCGACGCTGGGGATCCGGTGCTGGTCGAACGGGCGGTCGAACTGGCCGCCGCCCTGGCTGGCGCGGCGGGGGACGATCGGCGCCGTTCCGAGCGCCAGCGGCGCCGTCGCCTCGGGCGTCTCATCGACGACCCGGCATCGACCAGATTCGTGGTCGAGCTCACCGACGCGGTGCTGAGGGTCGACGATCATCGTCGGGCGGCGCGGCTGTTCGCCGACGTCGTGCGTCGCCACGGGGTGCCGGCCGGGTTCTCCCCGTTCGATCGTCTGGCGCTCGCCGCGGGTGCCCGACTGGCACCGCTCCTCCCGCAGATCGTCATGCCGCTCGTGCGGGCCCGGGTGCGGGCCGAGAGTGCGGGCGTCGTGCTGCCGGCCGAGGACCCGGCGCTCGCGCGCCACGTCGGGGGCCGTCGTCACACGGGCATCGACCTCAACCTCAACGTGCTCGGCGAGGCGATCCTCGGCGAGGAGGAGGCGCAGCATCGGCTCGATGCGGTTCGGGCCACGCTGGCCCGGCCCGACGTCGACTACGTGTCGGTGAAGGTGTCGGCGGTCGCCAGCCACCTCGACCCCGTGGCCTTCGACGACAGCATCGATCGGGTGTGCGAGCGCCTGCGGCCGCTGTTCGCCGATGCCGCGGCCCACGCGCCGCCCAAGTTCGTCAACCTCGACATGGAGGAGTACAAGGACCTCGACCTCACGGTGGCCGCCTTCACCCGCGTGCTCGACGAGCCGGCTCTACTCGGGTTGGAAGCGGGCATCGTGCTGCAGGCGTACCTGCCCGACAGCCACGCCGCCCTCGAACATCTGACCGACTGGGCGATCGGTCGTCGTCGCCGTGGTGGCGCCGGCATCAAGGTGCGCCTCGTGAAGGGCGCCAACTTGGCGATGGAGCGCGTCGAGGCTGAACTGCACGGCTGGACGTCGGCGCCGTACCCGACGAAGGCCGACGTGGACGCCAGCTACAAGCGGATGGTCGACCGGTGCCTGCGGCCGGAGCACACCTACGCCGTGCGCGTCGGCGTAGCGAGCCACAACCTCTTCGACGTGGCCTGGGCGCTGACGCTGGCCGACGCCCGTGGGGTGGCCGACCGGGTGGAGATCGAGATGCTCGAGGGCATGGCGCCGGCCGAGGCCCGCGCCGTTCGCCGGCGCGCCGGGCGGGTGCTGCTCTACGCGCCGGTCACGCGGCGACGCGACTTCGCCAACGCCGTCGCCTACCTGGTGCGCCGCCTCGACGAGAACACCACGCGCGGCAACTACCTCCGTGAGGCGTTCACGATCACGCCCGGCTCGCCCGAGTTCGCCCACCAGGTCGATCTGTTCCGATCGGCCGTCGTGGACCGGGCGACCGTTGCGACAACGCCGCGCCGAGGTGCCGCAGACGACGGCGCCGGCGCGGCGACGGGCCACGCGGACGGGTCGTTCGCCAACGAGCCCGACACTGACTTCGCCGTGGCGTCCGACCGGGATGTCGTGCTGGCGGCGATGCGACGGTGGCAGCACGCGGCGATCGACCCGTTGCCGTTGGTCATCGCCGGGGTGGACGTTCACCGCAACGAGCGGCAGGCCGAGGGCATCGACCCGAGCACCGACGTGGTTCGCTACCGCTACTCGCTGGCGACGTCGGCCGACGTCGATCGGGCGGTGGCGTCCGCCCGCTGCGCCGGCGCGGCCTGGGGTGCGCGCACGCCAGCCGAGCGCGCCGCCGTGCTCGATTCGGTAGCCGAAGTGATGCGCGCGGCGCGGGCCGACACGATCGGTGCGCTCGTGCTCGACGGTGGCAAGACGGTCACCGAGGCCGACGTCGAGGTCTCCGAGGCGATCGACTTCGCCCGCTACTACGGCCGCAGCGCCGTCGCCCTCGCCTCACAGACGGCACCGACGCTGGCCGGCTCGCCGATCGGGCCCGTGGTTGTCACGCCTCCGTGGAACTTCCCCTACGCAATCCCCGCAGGCGGGGTGCTCGCCGCGCTCGCTGCCGGCAACCCGGTGATCCTCAAGCCGGCGCCCCAGGTGGCCCTTGCCTCGTGGGTGCTGGCCAACCAGCTGTGGCTGGGTGGCGTACCGCGCGACGTGCTGCAGTTCCTGCCCTGCCCTGACGACGAGGTCGGTCGCCGGCTCGTGTCGCACGCCGACGTCTCCGCAGTGATCCTCACCGGCGCTCGCGAGACGGCCGACCTGTTCCGCTCGTGGAAGCCCGATCTGCACCTGCTGGCCGAGACCAGTGGGAAGAACGCACTCGTGATCACGGCTGCGGCCGACGTGGAAGCCGCGGTGCGCGACCTCGTGCGCTCCGCGTTCGGTCACGCCGGGCAGAAGTGTTCGGCCGCCAGCCTCGCCATCGTCGAAGCCTCGGTGTACGACTCGCCGGTGTTCCGTCGCCAGCTGCGTGACGCGGTCACGAGCCTGCGCGTCGGGTCGGCGTGGGACCCGGCGACGGCCGTCGGCCCGTTGATCGGCGCCCCAGGTGCAGCGCTGACCCGGGCGTTGACCACGCTGGAGGTGGGCGAGACCTGGCTCGTGGAACCGCAGGCCGAGCAGGTCGTCGCCAACCTGTGGTCGCCCGGCGTGAAGCTCGGCGTGGCGCCGGGGTCGTTCTTCCATCTGACGGAGTGCTTCGGCCCCGTGCTCGGCGTGATGCGGGCACCCGATCTCGACACGGCGATCGCTTGGCAGAACGCCACCGCCTTCGGTCTCACGGGTGGCATCGCCTCGCTCGACGTCGACGAGGTCGACCGTTGGTGCGAGCGGGTAGAGGTGGGCAACGCCTACGTCAACCGCGGGACCACCGGCGCGGTCGTGCAGCGTCAGCCGTTCGGGGGGTGGAAGGCGAGCGCGGTCGGCCCCGGTGCCAAGGCGGGTGGCCCGAACTACCTCGTCGCCCTCCAGCGTTGGACGGTGCTCGACGCCGCGGCGTGGGATGCGGCCGCGGTGGCCGCGAGCGCCGACGAGTGGTGGACGACCGCGTTCGCCGTCGGGCACGACCCGAGCGCGCTGGTCGCCGAACGCAACGTGCTGCGCTACCGCCCGCTCGACGGCCGGGTGCTCGTGCTCGTGGCCGATCCGGTTGGCGGCGACGCAGTCGCCCTCGCTGTCGCCCGGTGCATGGCCGGGCGGGCCGGCGCCCGCATCGACGTGGTCCGCATGGACGACCGACGGGCGATCGAGGTGGCGATGGCGAGCGGCGACGTGACCAAGGTCCGCGTGATCGGCGAGATGGGCGCGGAGCTGCGCGCTGCGCTCGCAGCCGCGGCCATCCCCGTGGACGACGCGCCGGTCGTGCCGCACGGCCGCATCGAGCTCCTCCGGTGGGTGCGCGAGCAGGCCGTGTCGGTGACGAACCACCGGTACGGCAACGGCGGAGCCGGCCCCGTGCCCGACCTCGGTCCGATGGCGCGCTGACCGTCGGCGGTCCCGACCGCCGTGGCATATCC
>JAYUAM010000111.1:0-2443 GCA_043741295.1 Acidimicrobiia bacterium | reverse complement strand
TCGGTCGGGCGCAGCGCCTCGACCGGTGGGTCGCTCGGGAAGCTGCGGCTGACACCGCGAAGCTCGATGACGGCCGGGGTCACGCGCCGCTCGTGCTGTCGGTGCTGTTGCCGGCGCCGGTGCTACCGGCGCTGCTCGAGCCGCCGGCCACCGTCGTCGAGGCGCCCGATGCCTGCTTCTTCCCGACGACCACGCGGTCGCCGGCCTTCAGCGTGCCCTCGATCGCCGACACCTCGACGAAGCCCTGGGCCGACAGGCCCGTGCGCACCTTGACGGTGCGCGGGGCCGCGCCAGGGATGTCCTCGACATCGACGCGCGACGTGCCGTCACCGCCAGCGGAGACGGCAGCGATCGGTACTGCGGTGACCTTGCCCTTCGTCGACTGGACGGGGATCGTGATGCGCAGGCTGACGCCGCGCAGGTCGGCCACCTTCACCGTCTTGGGGAGCACGTCGGGCGTGATCCGCACGGCGTAACGGTCGCTCGGCGCGGCGGAGGGCTTGCTCGCGTCGGCGGCGCCGGAACCGGGTTGATCGGCGATCGAGGTGACCGTGCCGTCGAAGGCGATGCCGAGCGACTGTTCGTCGAGCTTCACCTTCGTGTCCTTGCGCACGAACTTGCGGTCGGCGGCCGACACCGTGGTGTCGATCACGAGGTCGGTGCCGCTCACCGAGACGACCTGGTCGGGCACCGGCTGTCCGCGCACCGCCGACGACTGGTCGATGCGGCGCGGCAGATCCTTCAAAAAGACGATCTCGGACTCGGGCACCACCACGCCGGCAGCGGCCGCTGCGTCGGAGAGCGACTGCTGGGCGTCGGTGAGCGAGCGCGTGGCGTCGGCGACGGCCGACTGGAGCGCGGCCGTGTCGCCAGCGGCGAGCGCTTCGGTGCGGGCCTGCACCGCGAGATCCACGGCGTCTTGCCCGGCGGCGACGAGCGCATCCTGCTGGTCGGGCGCGGCGGCGGCCTTGGCTCGCGCATCGTCGAGCGTCCGCTGGGCGCGGCGAGCGGCGAGCTCGGCGTCGGTGGCGGCCCGCTCGAACCCGGCGAGCTCGCCCGAGGTGATCGGGGCCGAGGTGTCCGGGTTCGTGCCGGCGCGGGCGGTGGCCAACGCCGCGTTGGCGCCGGTGAGGCCGGCGGCCGCCGACGCGTTGGCCAGCGCGGCGTCGTCGACCGCAGCGTTCGTCTCGTCGATCGCCGCGGCCCGCCCGGCCTTCGTCTTCGCCAGATCCTCGCGGGCCCGGCTGACGGCGGCGTCGAGCTGCAGCCGCTCGGACGGCTTCGGCCCGGCGGTGGCCTTGTCGGCGTTCACGGTGGCCTGGCGCAGCGCCTCCTTCGCAGCATCGACGCGACGTTGCGCTTCGGTCACGGCGTCACGCTCGGCCTTGCTCGGCGGGCGCGGTTCGTAGCCCATCTTTCGCCAGTACCCGCCGATCGCGTCCTGCGTCGAGGGACCGAACGTGCCGTCGGCGGTACCGGTGAAGACGCCGAGTCGGGTGAGCGCCGCCTGCAACTGGCGGACGTCGTCGCCCTGGGTGCCGGGCGTGATGTCGCGGTACGCCGGGAGCTCGCCGGCGAAGACGAAGGCCGGTCGGCTGTCGACCTCGACCACGAGCGCGCCCTCGTTCATGGTCGAACCGACCTCGGCCGGGCCACGCGTCACGATGCCAGCGGCGGCGGCCCCCTTGGCCACCCGCACGTTCGTGCCCTCGTCATAGTGGACCGACCCGCGAGTGACGACGTTCGTCGACAGCAGCCGTTCTTCGACCGGCACCGTGATGTTCGATGCCGGCGGCGCCGCCGCGGCGCGAGCCGCAGCGTCTGGCGACTTGATCTGACGGCCGGCCGGCCAGCCACCCGCCGCCGGCCAACGTTGCGGCGCCGACGAGCACGACCGTCAGCCGGACACCTCTGTGCACGTCAACCGCCCTGGCCGCCGCTGCGCACGCCGGCCTTGGTCAGCGCGCCGAGACGGTCGAGGTCGGCCTTGTTCGCGTCGGCGAAGGCCTTCTCCAGCTCGCTGCTCACGTCGAAGCTCGTCTTCTGCACGTCCTTGCCGCAGGCGAGGTCGGCCTTCGCCACGGCGAGCTCGTAGGTCTTCACCTCGGCCAGCTTGGCCTGGTCGAGCTGCGGAGCTTCGAACTTCGTCGGGTCGCCGCCGACGGCCGTCGTGGCCACGGCCACGGGCGCCGCGGCCCCACCCGAGCCGGAGTCGCCGCCGTACAGTCCACTCATCTTCTCGTTGATCTTGTTGTACGCGGTCTCCTGCTTGTCGATCTCTGGGAAGCCCTTGCCAGCCATGCACGTGGCGTAGGTGCGGTTGGCAGCCACGACGCGCGGGTCGGCCTGTGTCTTTTCGAAGAACGTCTGGATCCGCTTGTTCATGTCGTCGATGAACGCCCGGTCGGCGTCGGTCCCGCCGGACGATGCGGTCACCGCGGCC
>JAYUAM010000110.1:0-2443 GCA_043741295.1 Acidimicrobiia bacterium | reverse complement strand
GCTGGCGGGTCGGGGCGGCCGGGTCGACCGCCGACGACGCCCGCTCCAACGCCTCGATCCGGTCGGTGACGGCGACGATCGATTCCAGCGTCGTCGCCGGCAGGTCGACCATCGGGCGCAACGGGGCGACGGCGGCGACGAGCTCGTTGAGAAGCCGTTCGACCCGGTCGAGCCGGGCCCGTATCGCGTCGATGGCCTCGTCCTGCGGAGTTACCGCGGCGTGATGGGCGATGTAGCGGCGCAGCGGGCGCAGCGCCGCGGCACGGAACGATCGGAGCGCATCCACCGGTGAGACGATACCGTCAGCCGTTCGTCCGACCGTGCTCCGGTACGATCGCTCCGGTGAGGACGACTCCGCCATCGCCGCCGGCACAACCGTCGCCCTTGTCGGAGGCCGAACGGGTCCGGCTGCTCGAGCAGCTCGCCCGCGAGCATCAGCTGCTGCGGGACAAGGTGGTCGTGCTGACCCGCTTCGCCGAGGCGGCGGTGGCGCGTGCCGTCATCGCCGAGAAGCACGTGGGCAACCTTCAGGCCGAGCTCGTCGACGCGCGAGCGCACGTCGACGCCATCCTGTCGTCGCGCACGATGCGTCTGGTCGCCCCGTTGCGGCGCGTCTACGGGCGCATCCGTGGGGGGCGCCGGTGAGCGGGGACCGGACGGCCCCAGAGCCAGCGAGCGACATCCCGGTGATCGTCAACGTGCGCGATCGGCTCACCCCGTTGCTCGCCCTCGTCGAGTGGTTGGAGCGGGCGGGCCACACCGAGATCTGGCTCGTCGACAACGCGTCGAGCTATCCGCCGCTCGTCGCGTGGTTGCAGCAGACGCGCCATCGCGTCGTGCACGCCGGGGCGAACCTGGGCCATCGCGCCCCATGGCTCTCGGGGCTCGTCGCCGACATCGGCGTCGACCGCTACTTCGTCGTCACCGATCCCGACGTCGTGCCCGACGACGGGTGCCCGCCCGATGCTGTTGCCCACCTCCGCCGCCTCTTCGACCGGTATCCGGACATCGACAAGGTGGGCCTCGGCCTTCGAATAGACGACCTGCCCGACGCATATGCCCACAAGGCCGAGGTCGTCGCCTGGGAATCGCGGTTCTGGACCGACGAGCTCGCCCCCGGCGTCTTCCGGGCCGCCGTCGACACGACGTTCTGCCTGTACCGCCCTGGTCTTGGCCACCGAGACGACAACGCGCTGCGAACGGGGGGCCCGTACGTCGCCCGCCACGTTCCCTGGTACGTCGACTCGGCGGCGCTCACGGACGAGGACCGCTACTACCGCGCTCACGCCGACCCGCTCGTGTCGAACTGGGACCAGGAGGTGCTACCGGGCTGGAAGCTCGCCGCGCTCCTCGGGCTCGACCTGCCGGCGGCTCCGTAACGTCACGACCCCTGGTGGAACTCCCAACGCGGGTGGAGGGTGACCAGGCCGCGCCGCTCGAACGGCTCGCCTCGTTCCACGTCGAACCGGAGTGCCTTCTCCCAGTGGTCGTAGGTGATCAGTTCGCCCGTGTCGCCGACCCCGATCGACAGGTCGTACGTGCCCTCCAGGATCGACATCGCCGGCAGGTGGATGTCGATGTACCCCTCGCCGCTCACGGTCGGCGGCACGATGCCGGCGTCCAGCGTGTCGGGACTGGTCAGGTTGATCCCGTCGACCCGGCTGATGGCGATGCCGAACACCGGCTCGACCACCGATTGTTCGGCGACGAAGTACAAGCGGATCGTGACCGGTGCGCCAGTGTGCACGGCGAGCACGGGGTGACCGCCAGCATCGAGGAGCTCGACCTTGTCCACCCGGATCTCGCCCGAACCCCAGCGGATGCCCTCGCCGTTACCGACCACGCGGCCCGCGTGGGCCTCGGCGATGTAGGCATCGACCACCGCCGGCCCGGTACCCATCTGGCGGACGCGACCGTGATCGAGCCAGACGATCTGACTGCACAGCGAGCGGAGCTGACCGACGCCGTGCGACACGAGGATGATCGTGCGCCCCTGGTCACGGAAATCGAGGATCTTCTCGTTGCACTTGCGCTGGAAGCTCTCGTCGCCGACGGCGAGCACCTCGTCGATCAGCAGGACGTCAGGCTCGACGTTGATCGCCACCGCAAATCCGAGCCGCACGAACATGCCGGACGAGTATGTCTTCACCGGCGTGTCGATGAACTGCTCGAGCCCGGCGAACTCGACGATGCCGTCGAACCGCTTCTCGACCTCGCGGCGCGAGAGCCCGAGGATGGCGGCGTTGAGATAGACGTTCTCGCGTCCGGACAGCTCCGGGTGGAACCCGGCTCCGAGCTCGAGCAGCGCCGACATCGAGCCCGTCACGGCAATGCGGCCGGCGTCGGGGCGCAGGATCTTGGCGAGGCACTTGAGCATCGTCGACTTGCCCGAACCGTTGTGCCCGATGATGCCGAACGTCTCGCCCTGCTCGACCTCGAACGA
>JAYUAM010000109.1:0-2447 GCA_043741295.1 Acidimicrobiia bacterium | reverse complement strand
CCCGCACGACCTCGGTGCCGTTGACGAAGACGTGCTCGATGCCCTCGGCCTCGCCGTAGATGCGCCCGGCGCCGGCGGGCATGTCGTAGCGCGTGTAGAACGGCGTCGGCCCGATGCGCGCCGGGTCGATGACGACGAGGTCGGCGCACGCACCGACCGCGAGTCGACCGCGGTCGTGCAGCCCGTAGAGCGCAGCGGGCGCACCGGTGAGGTAGTGGATCGCCTCTTCGATCGGCAGCAGGTTCCGCTTGCGCACCGCTTCGGCGAGCATCTGGGTGGATGCGGCGAAGCTGTCGATCATGTCGAGATGGGCTCCGGCGTCGGACGCGCCGGGCAGCGCCCGACCGTCACGCCACACCTCGACGCGCCGGGCCCACGACGCGTCGTCCTGTCCGCGGTCGGCGTTCATGAACACGGTGCGCAGGTCGTCGGCGACGACCATGTCGGCGAGCGTGTCCCACGGCGTGCGGCCGAGCTCGGCGGCGATGTCGGCGAACGTGCGGCCGATGAAGCGCTTGTACTCGTCCGTGTGCGTCTCCACGAGCAGGTACGCACCCCAGTTGGCGAGCGAGCGCAACGGGTCGGGGGCGGCCTGGGCGATCTCGTCCATGCGCGCCCGCCCGGCCGGGTCGGCGAGCATCCCCTTCTTCTCCGCGGCGGGCAGGGCCATCAACCGTTCCCAGCCCGGCAGGATGTCGAGCACGAATCCCGACGCCATGTTCAGCCGCATACGGAACGAGTCGGGCAACGTGAGCGCCACGACTCGCCCGCCCTCCTCGGCCCCGACGTCAGCCCCGGTGAGCTGATGGTCGACGAGCTCGCGGTTGACGCCGTACACCTGGATGAAGTTCCAGTTGATCGGCCGGTCGGCCGCCGCGCTCATCGCGCCCATGAGCCTCATCGATTCCTCGGTGAGCTTGCCGACCTGCGGGATGAATTCGAGCGTCGTGCCCGGGTGCTCGCGCACAACGGAGCACAGCGCGAGCAGCTCGTCGCGCGTCGCCCAACGTGACGGCACGGGGTTGCCCTCGTGGTCGTTGTGCGACGTGGACGACGTGGACGAGAAGCCCATGCCGCCGGCGGCGAGCCCGTCGTGCAGCAGAGCGCACATCGCGGCGATCTCGTCGGCCGTCGCCGCCCGTGCGGCGGCATCCTCGTGCATCACCGCGCGCCGCAGCGCCGAGTGGCCGACGAGGAAGCCGGCGTTCGGCATCAAGGTGCCGTCGAGTCGGTCGAGGAACTCCGCTGTCGAGGTCCAGTCGAGCGGCACGCCGGCGAGCAACGACTCGAGCGGCATGCCCTCGACGCGCGACAGCATGCGCATGAGGTAGTCGCCGTCGCGCGGATCGGTGGTGATCGGTGCGAGCGTGAACCCGCAGTTCCCGGCGAAGACGGTGGTGACGCCGTGGAGCGGGCTCGGCGACAACGTCGTGTCCCAGAACGCCTGGGCGTCGTAGTGGGTGTGCACGTCGACGAAGCCGGGAGCGACCACGAGGTCGCGGCAGTCGACGGTCTCGGATGCGGCATCGAGCGATCCGACCGGGCCGACGGCGACGACGCGCCCGTCGGCCACGCCGACCTCGGCAATGGTGCCGGCCGCTCCGCCGCCGTCCACCACGAGGCCCCCGGTGAGCTTCAGATCGAGCATCGTCGTCCCCCTCTCGTCCGGCTCGGGTGCCGGTCGCCGACCGACTCTACGACCGTGCGTCGATGACCCGACAGCGAGACCGAGCCGTGGGCGTCAGCTCGTGGCCCGGGCCTTCGCCAGCGCGTCCGACGGGCTCGCGCCGGCGCGGGCGGCCAACCAGCAGGCGATCGGTGCCGCCTGGCGGGCGCTCGAGCGTGCCGCGGCACCGGCAAGGGCGAGCAGGTCGCCGATCTCCTGGACCGTCGGCGGCGTCACGCCGAGCGCGGCGGCGTAGCGGGCCAGCCACTCGACGACCTCGCTGGACACGCCCGTCGGGTTGATGGCGCTCGTATCGTTCGGCTGCTCGGGCATCGTGCGTGTCTAGCACTGCGGGCTCCGGCGACGGCCACCCGCGGATACCCTGGCGCCCTCATGATCGGGAGCGCATTCCTTCGTCTCGCGTCGTCGAGCGCGCCGGTGATCGCGGCGGAGTCGTCGACGTCGACGGGAGCGGCGCGATGGATCGAGTCGTTCTCGGGTCCGTGGCTCTACGTCGTCGTCGTGGTGCTCACGTTCGCCGAGACGGGGACGATGTTCTTCCTCGTTCCCGGGGAGGTCGGTCTGCTGGTGGCCGGTGCCGCGGCGGGCGCTGGCAAGCTCAGCCTGCCGCTGATGATCGTGCTCGCCTGCGCCGCGGCGATCGCCGGCGACGCCACCGGGTTCGCCATCGGGCACCGGTTCGGCCCGCGCCTGCCGACGACACGTCTCGGCCGTCGCCTGAAGCCCGAGGTGTGGCAACGCGCCGAGACGATGGTGCGCC
>JAYUAM010000108.1:0-2450 GCA_043741295.1 Acidimicrobiia bacterium | reverse complement strand
AGGCCGACCTCGGCGATGTCGACCACGTGCCCGCCGCGCTGGCCGGGGCCGCGTTCGTGTTCAACGTCGCCGGCCAGGTGAGCCATCACGCCTCGATGATCGACCCCCTGCGCGACCTCGACCTCAACGCGCGGGCCCATCTCGCCTTCCTCGAACTGGCCCGCCGGCACTGCCCAACGGCGCCGATCGTGCACACGTCCACGCGCCAGGTCTACGGCCGGCCGCGCTACCTGCCGGTCGACGAGGAGCACCCGACGGCGCCGGTCGACGTGAACGGCATCGACAAGCTGGCGGGCGAACAGTTCCACCTGCTGTACGCCCACGTCCACGGCCTACCGATCACCGCGCTACGCCTGACCAACGTGTACGGGCCGCGCCAGGCGCTCGACCGCCCCGACCTCGGCTTCCTTCCCGTGTTCGTACGCCGTGCCCTCGAAGGGGCCGACATCTCGGTGTACGGCGATGGCTCGCAGCTGCGTGACTGTCTGCACGTCGACGACGTCGTGACCGCCATGCTGCTCGCCGCGGTCAACCCGACGACGCGTGGCGAGGTGTTCAACCTCGGCCACCCCGATGCGCTCTCGCTCCTCGACATCGCTCGCGCCTGCGCGGCGGCCGGCCGCAGCGGTTCGAACGTCGGCACGGTGCCGTGGCCGAGCGAGCAGGCGGCGATCGACATCGGTAGCTTCCACGGCGACTTCTCAAAGGCCAAGCGCGTGCTCGGCTGGTCGCCTGCCGTGTCGTTCGGCGAGGGCGTCGCCGCCACCATGGACTTCTACCGGGAGCATCCGTGGTACCGGTCGTAGATCTCGCCCGCCGGGGCGACCGGTACCTCGCGCCGTTCACCGACGCCGTCGCCCGTGTCGTCGGCTCGGGTCAGGTGCTGCTCGGTGCCGAGCTCGTCGCGTTCGAGGACGCGTTCGCGCGTTACACGGGCCACGCCACGTGCGTCGGTGTGGCCTCGGGCGCCACGGGCCTGCAGCTCGCCCTCGCCGCCCTCGGCGTCGGCCCGGGCGACGAGGTGATCGTGCCCGCGTTCACCGCCGTGCCCACGGCGTCCGCCGTCTGTGCACTCGGCGCTCGCCCGGTGCCGGTCGACGTCGAGGAAGCGACGGCCACGATCGATGTGGACGCCGCTGCCGCGGCGGTCACGCCGGCGACAAAGGCGATCGTGCCGGTGCACCTCTACGGGCGACCATCTGCCACCTGCGCCGAGCTCGGGCTACCAGTTCTGGAGGACGCCGCCCAGGCCCACGGAGCGATCCCACCGGTGCGCGGTCCGCACGCCTCGGCGGCGACGGCCTACAGCTTCTACCCGACGAAGAACCTCGGCGGCATCGGCGACGGCGGGGCGATCGTCACCGACAACGCGGACCTCGCTACGGTCGTGCGCCGACTGCGGGTTCACGGCATGAGCGCGCAGTACGTGCACACCGAGATCAGCCAGAACTTCCGGATGAGCGAGATCGAAGCAGCATGGCTCTCGCTGCTGCTCCCCGACCTCGACGCCGCCAACGCCCGCCGACGTCACGTGGCGGCGGCCTACCGTGGCGCCGCGCCCGACCTGCGCTGGCACGCGCCGCACCCCGACCACGTGTACCACCTCGCCGTCGTGCGAGTGGCCGAGCGCGACCGCTTGCGCGCCGAGTTGGCCGACCTCGGCATCACCACCGCGGTGCACTACCCGCTGGCGCTGACCCAGCAGCCGGCCTACCGCTCGTTCGGCTGGCCAAGCTGCCCGCAGGCCGAAGCATGGGCGGCCGAATGCGTGAGCCTTCCCTGCTTCCCAGAGCTCACCGACGCCGAGGTCGACCAGGTGGCCAACGCCCTCACCAAGGTCGCCGGCAGCCACCGTTGATGTCACCGCAGCCGTAGCATCTGCGTCGCCGTCCCGACCCCGACCCGCCGGAACCTCCTGCCATGACCACGCCGCCGCCCATCACCCTGTCGAACGCCAATCCGAACGTCACGTCCGTCTCGGCGTTCTTCCCCTGTTACAACGACGCCGACGCCATCGGCAAGATGGTGCGCGACGTCCACGATGCGCTGCTCACCGCCGTCGACGACTTCGAGATAATCGTCGTGAACGATGGCTCGAAGGACCGCTCGCTTGAGGTGCTCCACGCGTTGGCAGCAGAACTGCCCCGCCTACGCGTCGTCGACCACGGGGTGAATCGGGGCTACGGCGGGGCGTTGCAGTCCGGCTTCGCCGCGGCGACGAAGCAGTGGGTCTTCTACACCGACGGCGACGCGCAGTACGACGCCAGCGAGGTGGTGCGCTGCATCGCCGCCGTCACGCCGGCGACCGACATCGTGCAGGGCTGGAAGATGGGTCGCGGCGATCCCTGGTACCGCAAGGTCATCGGGCGGGTGTACCACCACGTGGTGAAGCGGTTGTTCGATCTGCACGTGCGCGACACCGACTGTGACTTCCGCCTGATCCGACACAC
>JAYUAM010000107.1:0-2452 GCA_043741295.1 Acidimicrobiia bacterium | reverse complement strand
CCGACGCCGGCTGAGGCCGACTGACCACCACGGAGTCAGCGACGACAGTCGACCGCCACGGCCAGCGCGTCGCAGACCTGACGCATCCGCTCGTCGCTCAGCCGGCCGAGCCGGTCGACGAGCAGGCCGAGACCGACGCTCTGCACCGAGTCGAGGTTCACCGCAGTCCGCCGCCCGACCGGATCGTCGCCCGGCTCGAGCACGACCTCGCTCGGCAGTCCGCGGATCGTCGTCGTGCACGGCGCGACCAGTGCCCGACCGAGCCGGGGGATCGCCACATCGCGCGAGAGGACGACGACGGGCCTCCGGCCGACGCCGGGCGGTTCGCACCACCACAGCTCCCCGCGGCGCGGGCCGGCACTCACGAGCGGCCGGCGGACCGACGGAACGCGGCGAGGTCACCCCACTCGTCGGGCTCCTCGAGCGGATGGGAACCGTACGCCGCGGCGTAGGCGGCGTCGGTCTCTGCGTCCCGGTGACGGGCGACGAGGGCGCCGAGCGCCTGGTCGAGCAGGGCGGCATCGGTGGCCACGGCGCACACCCGTCGGGCCCGCACCAGGAGGTCGGCGTCGACCGTCGTGCTCACCCGCGTCCTCGGCATGCCCTAACGATAGCATTGGCATGCCATGGGGCGCCGGGGCGGCCTGGACGTAACGTTGTAATCACACTTACGGTCGATACCCTGCGAGGCATGCCGCAGACGTCAACCCCCCAGACCCTGGCCCTTCTTCCCGTCCCCGACGGCGTGGTCTTCCCTGGCACCGTCGTCACCATCGCTCTCGACCAGCCCGAGGCGGCCGCCGCCGTGGCCGCCGCCCGCTTGGGCGAAGGCCGGGTCGTCCTCGTCCCCGTCGTCGACGGTCGTTACGCCCGCGTGGGCACCATCGCCCAGGTTGAGCAGGCCGGTGAGCTGCCGAACGGGCAGCAGGCGGCGATCGTGCGGGGCATCGCCCGCGCCGAGCTGGGGGCGGCCGAGTCGTCCGAGCGCGCCGGGCTGTTCGTCCAGACCGTCCCCGTTGACGACGAGCGCCCCACGCCGCGGGTCGAAGCGGCCGGTCGTGAGCTACGCGTCGTCATGGAGGAGGTCGCCGCCGCCCGTCACTCGCGCCGGCTGCCCGAGATCCTGCGCACCGTGACCGATCCGGGCGCGCTCGCCGACGCCGTCACGGCGTGGTGGGAGGGGCCCTCGGCGGCGAAGGTGACCGTCCTCGAACTGGTCGACACCGGGGCCCGGCTGGAGCACGTGCTCGCGTGGGCCAAGGACCTCCTCGCCGAAGCGAAGATCGACGCCCAGATCCGCCACGACGTCACCGAGGGCGTCGAGCGAAACCAGCGCGAGTTCCTCCTACGCCAACAGCTCGCCGCCATCCGCAAGGAGCTCGGCGAGAGCGAGGACGGCTCAGGTGACTACCGATCCCAGGCCGCGGCGCTGCCGCTGCCCGACAAGGTGCGCACCGCCGTCGAGACCGAGATAGACCGGCTCGACCGCAGCGGTGCGCAGAACCCCGAGTCTGGCTGGATCCGCACGTGGCTCGACCGCGTGCTCGCCCTGCCGTGGGGCAAGCGCACCGACGATCTGCTCGACCTCTCGCGGGCGCGTCAGGTGCTCGACGACGACCACCACGGGCTCGACGACGTGAAGGACCGCATCGTCGAACTGCTCGCCGTGCGCAAGCTGCGCGCCGCCCGCGCGCCGGCCGCTGCCGCTGCCGCGGCCGCCGCCGATGCCGATGCCGACCGGACGCTCGCCGACGGAACGCCGGCCGTGCCCGCGGCCGAGCCGAGACGGTCGGTCAGCACCCGCGGCGACGGTGCCATCCTGGTGCTCGTCGGCCCGCCAGGGGTCGGCAAGACCTCGCTCGGCGAGAGCGTCGCTCGCGCCATGGGCCGCCAGTTCGTGCGCGTCGCCCTGGGCGGTGTGCGCGACGAGGCCGAGATCCGTGGCCATCGCCGCACGTACGTCGGCGCGCAGCAGGGCCGCATCGCAAGGGCCATCGCCGAGGCCGGCGTGATGAACCCGGTCGTGCTGCTCGACGAGGTCGACAAGCTGTCGGCCGGCGGATGGAGCGGCGACCCGACGGCGGCGTTGCTCGAGGTGCTCGACCCCGCCCAGAACCACACCTTCCGCGACCACTACCTCGAGGTCGAGCTCGACCTTTCCGAGGTCGTCTTCATCGCCACCGCCAACACCGCCGACACGATCCCGGCCCCCCTGCTCGACCGCATGGAACTGGTGAAGCTCGACGGCTACAGCGAGGAAGAGAAGCTGATCATCGCCCGCCGCTACCTGCTCGCCCGCCAGCTCGAACGAACAGGCCTCACGAGCAGCGATGTCGAGGTGGGCGACGACGCCCTGCGGGCCATCGTCAGTGGCTACACGCGTGAGGCCGGCGTGCGTTCCTTGGAGCGCGAGCTCGGCCGCCTGCTGCGCAAGGTCGCGGCGAAGGTCGCC
>JAYUAM010000106.1:0-2453 GCA_043741295.1 Acidimicrobiia bacterium | reverse complement strand
CGACGACGTCGTAGTCGTCCTTGGTCACGAGGTAGCTGAGCTTCTGGATGCTCTGAATCGCCTCGTAGTGGTTGTGGTGCATCTTCCAGTTGCCGCTGATGAGCGGTTTGCGTGCCGGAGTGGCCATCACGAACCAGCCGTCTTCGGCGCGTTGGGTGCGGCCCGCAGCGCAGCGAGGCCGGGCAGGTCGCCGAGCTCGAGCAGTTCGAGGCTGGCGCCGCCGCCGGTCGACACGTGCGAGACCTCGTCGTCGAGCTTGAACTGCGCAAGCGCGGCGGCCGAGTCACCGCCGCCGACGACCGTGAACGCCTTGGTGTCGGCCATCGCCTGGGCGACCGTGCGGGTTCCCATGGCGAATCGGGCGTCCTCGAACATTCCCATCGGCCCGTTCCAGAAGACGGTGCGGGCGTCCATCACCACGTCGGCGAACGCCGCCGCCGAACCGGGGCCGATGTCGAACCCCTTGGCGCCGTCGGGGAGGTTGCGGCCCCACGTCATCACGTTGCCGGCGGCATCGACACCGACGATGTCCTCGGGCAGGTGGATCGGCTTTCCGAGACCGAGCAGGCGCTTGCACGTGTCCACCTGGTCACGCTCGCACAGCGAGTCGCCCACCGGGTGGCCCTGGGCGAGCAGGAAGGTGAAGCACATCGCCCCGCCGATCACCAGCGCGTCGACGACGCCGAGCAACGACTCGACGACGCCGAGCTTGTCGGAGATCTTCGAACCGCCGAGCACGGCGACGAAAGGGTGCTTCGGGTGCTCGCGCAGGCCGAGCAGGACGTCGACCTCCTTCTCGAGGAGGCGGCCCATCGCCGACGGCAGGGTCTTCGGCGGCCCGACGATCGAGGCGTGGGCGCGGTGGGCGGCACCGAACGCGTCGTCGACGTAGGCGTCGATGCCGTCGACGAGCTGCGCGACGAAGGCGGGGTCGTTGCCCTCCTCGCCGGCATCGAACCGCAGGTTCTCGAGCAGCTCGACACCGGGCGCGAGCTCGGCCAGCCGGGCCCGCACCGCGTCCATCGCGTACTTCGGGTCGGGCTTGCCCTTCGGCCGACCGAGGTGCGACGCGCACACGACGCGCCCGCCGCGCTCGGTGAGCCACGCGATTGTGGGAAGGGCGGCGCGGATCCGGAAGTCGTCGGTGATCACGCCGTTGTCCATCGGCACGTTGAAGTCGGTGCGCACGAGCACGCGCTTACCGCTGACATTGCCGAGGTCCTCGAGGCGGGGTAGGGCGGACACGGCAGACCCGCTCATCGCCGACGTCACTTGCCGGAACTGGCGACGGCCTTCTTGGCGGTCCGCTTCGCCGGCGACTTCTGGACCCGGGCGGCCTTCTTCGACTCCTTCGCCGCGTAGAGCACCATGTCGACGAGACGGTTCGAGTAGCCCCACTCGTTGTCGTACCAGCCGAGCACCTTGACGAGGTTGCCCATCGCCATCGTCAACTCGCTGTCGAAGATGCAGCTGTGCGGGTTGGTGACGATGTCGCTCGACACGATCGGGTCGGTGCAGTACTGCAGGATGCCCTTGAGCGGACCCTTCGCCGCCGCCGCGAATGCGGCGTTGATCGCCTCGACCGAGGCCGTCTTCTTGAGCACCGCGTTGAAGTCGGTGATCGAGCCAGTGGGCACCGGCACGCGCAACGACGTGCCGTCGAGCTTGCCCTTCATCGACGACATCACCAGGCTCGTCGCCCGGGCGGCGCCGGTGGACGTGGGGATGATGTTGATCGCCGCACCGCGGGCCCGGCGCAGGTCCTTGTGCGGGCCGTCGACGAGCTGCTGGTCGCCGGTGTAGGCGTGGATCGTGGTCATCAGACCGTGCTCGACACCGAACGCGTCGTCGAGCACCTTCACCATCGGCACGAAGCAGTTCGTGGTGCAGCTGGCGTTCGAGATCACCTTGTGGCGGGCCGGGTCGAACGTCTCGTGGTTCACGCCGTACACGAACGTGGCGTCGGCGCCATTGGCCGGGGCAGACACGATCACGAGCGGTGCTCCGGCCTTCAGGTGCAACGCCGCCTTGTCGCGGTCGGTGAAGAACCCGGTCGACTCGATGACCACGTCGACGCCGAGATCGCCCCACGGCAGCTGCGCCGGGTCACGGTGCTGCAGCACCTGCAGCAGGTCACCGTCGACGGAGATGCCGCCCTTGGTCTCCTTGATCTTCTGGGGCAGGACGCCGAGGACCGAGTCGTACTTCAGCAGGTGCGCCATCTGGTCGAGCGAGCCGAGGTCGTTGACCGCCACGAAGTCGATGTCGGCGCCGCGCGCCCGTGCGGCCCGGAAGAAGTTGCGGCCGATGCGACCGAAGCCGTTGATGCCGACGCGTACCGTCATGATGCTCGTGTCCTTTCGCCGGCCGGGGAAGCCGGGCTGCGTGCGTGAAGCGCTCGGGCGCGGCGTCGCGCGAAGAGCGTGCGAACCCTAGTGGAAACGGTCCTGACC
>JAYUAM010000105.1:0-2454 GCA_043741295.1 Acidimicrobiia bacterium | reverse complement strand
CCGAGCTCGTCGCCTTTCTCGCCGCCGAACTGCGCGACGGCGACGTCTGCGTCTCGATGGGTTGTGGCGATGTCGAGCGCCTGCCCGACGAGCTGCTCGCCCGGTGGGGTGGACAGCCATGAACGCACCGACCCAGGCGTCGTCGGGACGGCGGGGCAGGACGGGCGACGCCGTCGAACAGGCGTGCGCTGCGCTCGGCGCGCTCGCCCGACGCGACGTGCCGCTCGGACCGTTGACGACGTACCGCGTCGGTGGTGCCGCCGCCGCTGCCGTCTCGGTGGCGACGCTCGACGACATCGCCCTCGTCGGTGCGGCCGTCGTGGCCAGCGGTGTTTCTGTGCTCGTCGTCGGACGAGGTTCGAACCTGCTCGTCGCCGATACCGGCTTCCACGGGCTGGCGGTGATCGTCGTTCAACCGTCCCCCGGTGCGACCGACCAGGGGGTCGCGCTCGATCGCCCGGCGCCGGCGAACGACGGGCCCCGGCCGGTCACCGCCGGGGCCGGAGTCTCGCTTCCCGTGCTCGCCCGCCGTACCGTCGCGGCTGGCCTCACGGGGCTGGAGTGGGCCGTCGGCGTGCCCGGTTCGGTGGGGGGCGGCGTGCGCATGAACGCCGGCGGCCACGGCTCCGACATCGCCAGCTCGCTCGTGTCGGCCTGCGTCGCCGACCTGCACACGGGCGTCGTGACGCAACGTGCGGCGGCCACGATCGGCCTCCGCTTCCGCGGGTCCGACCTCGCCGACCACGAACTCGTGTGGTCGGCCGGGTTCGTGCTCGCGTCCGGCGACCGGGCCCGCTCCGAAGCCGAGCTGACCGAGATCGTCCGGTGGCGGCGCGAGCACCAACCGGGCGGGCAGAACGCGGGCAGCGTGTTCGTCAACCCGATCCCCGGTGTGCTGTCGGCCGGTCAGCTGATCGACGAGTTGGGCCTGCGTGGGCTGCGGCTCGGTTCGGCCGAGATCTCCCCCAAGCACGCCAACTTCATACAGGCCGACGACGGCGGTTCGGCCGCCGACGTGCGCGCCCTGATGGCGTTCGTGCAGGAGCGCGTGCGCCACGAGCGCGGCATCGACCTGCGGTCCGAGATCCGCCTCGTCGGCTTCGACGCGGCCGGCGGCGGGTGATGGCGGCCGTGGCCATCGACGGACCAGAACACGACCGGGCCGGGCACCGACGCCTCCGTAACGCCGGCAAGGGCGACGACGCCGCGCTCGTCACCGCCGAGCTACCCGCCGTGTCCGATGCCGACCTGGCGCCGCCGTTTCCCGACGAACCGGGCGGCCCGGTTCCCCCGACCGAGCCCGCGGCCCTGGCCGAGACCGATCGCGAACTGGCCGGCACCGCCGACCCCGAATCCGGGTCGGGCCCCCTGGTCGTCCAGCGGCCGAAGCGCGTGATCGTCATCGGCGACGCCGACGAACGGGCGACGTCCGTCGCCTCGACCGGCGCAACCGCGCCGACCACGCCGACCGTGGGCGTCGGATCGCGAGCCGTGCTGCCGACGGTGACGCCCGGGCCGGCCGTGATCAAGGCGAGCGGGCCGCTCGTGTTCGACGGCGCCGGCATCGTTCCGGTGCCGGCGAGCACCCGCCCGGCGCCCGGTCCGATCGACGAGCGGGGTAGCGACGACCCCATCGGCATCGGATTCGACCCGACGACCACGACCGCCAGCACGGGCGACGCATCGTTCTCCGGCCCCGGCCCCGGCGTCGATCCGCGGGCCGAACCGCGCGTCGTCGTCATCGGCGATGTCGATGCCAACCCGCCCGAGGTCGCCATCGATCCGCGGATCAAGGCGCGCCGCACCCAGGTGAAGCGGTCGGCCGGCCTGCGACGGTTGCGAGCCGGCGCGCTGATCGCGGCCGCGTTCGCGCTCGTGTTCGGCGGCGGCACCGCGTTGCGCTCCTACGTGCTCGTCGTCCGCAAGGTGTTCGTCACCGGCACCTCCTCGACGCCGGCCGACATGATCCAGTCGGCGGTCAACAGCGTCGCCGGACGGTCGATGGTCGACGTCAGCCTCGTGGATCTACGCAAGCGGTTCGAGCAGTCGCCGTGGGTGAAGTCGGTGGACGTCACCCGTGACTGGCCCAGCACGATCCGCGTCGACGTGCTCGAACGGCGGCCGGTCGCCTACTTCCGGGGGCGCGACGATCACGGCTACGTCGTCGACGACGCCGGTCTCGTGCTCGTGCTCACCGACGGCGCACCGGTCGGGCTGATGGAGGTGACCGGCGACCTCGAACCCGCGGCGCCCGGTCAGCCGGCGGCGGACACGGTGCGCGCCGGAGCGGTGGTGGCCAACGCCCTACCGGCTCCGCTGCGCCCGCTGGTCGCGGCGATCGACAGCAAACCCACGGGCGTGGCGTTGCGCATGGCCGGCTCCAAGAGCCAGATTCTGCTCGGAGGGACCGACGATCTGGCGACGAAGTTGATCACCGTTCTCGCGTTCCAGGGC
>JAYUAM010000104.1:0-2455 GCA_043741295.1 Acidimicrobiia bacterium | reverse complement strand
GGGAGCACACGCAGCGCACGGTGGCGCTCCTGTCGACCCAGTTGCGCCGGTTCCTCGACGACACCGCGTGGCTCGAGGACCGTCGCATCGTCGAACTGCTGCGGTCGATCGAAGGCCATGCGCTCGCGGTGCGTGAGGCACAGCCCGTCGGAGCGTGGCACGAGATCGACCTCCCGGCCGCCGACATCGCGCTGCCGTTCGAACGGCCGCTGTTCACCCCGAAGCAGCGCGTACCCATCGCCGACCTCGTGGCCTCGATCGTCGGCGACGAGATTGCGGTCGACGAGCTGTTCGCCCACGACGTGGTCGACATCGAGCTCCTGGCCGGCCACATCGAGCGCAGCCTCGACGCCCGCGGCCAAGTGACGCTCGCCGACCTGTGCCGATCCCAACCACCCGAGCACGGCCTCGCCGAGGTCGTCGGCTACCTACATCTCGGGAGCGAGCGGTTCACCACCACCGTCGACGAGTCGGTCGCCGACATCGTGAGCTGGCCGACGGCGGGTGGGCAACGCTCGGCCACGATGCCCCGCGTGGTCTTCGTCGGATGAATCCCATGGGCACGGTCGACGAAGGCACGAACGGCGCCGGCACGAATGGTGACGTGGTGAATGGTGACGTGGTGAACGACGACGTGGTGAACGACGACGTGATGAACGGCCAGCGGCCGGTGGCGGCGAGATCGGGCGACGAGCTCTCGCGCCTCGTCGTGCTGCTGCTCAAGGGCGTCGTCTACCGCGACAACGAGCCCGCCGGTTGGTCGCAGCTCGTGGCGCGCCAGGCGCGTGCACGCGACTACCTGTCGGTGCTCGGTCTCGACCTCGTGATCGACGAGGCCGAGGGCTACGCGTTCGTGCGCAGCCGCCCGGGCGACGACGACGAGCCCGAGGCGGATGCCGGCGGCCGGGCCGCGCCCCGCCTCGTGGCCCGGCGCCCGCTGTCGTTCCCGGTCAGTCTCATCCTCGCCCTGCTGCGAAGGAAGCTGGCCGAGGCCGACGCCCGCGGCGGCGACACCCGGCTCGTGCTCACCCGCGGGGAGATCGCCGACCTGGTGCGGGTGTTCCTGCCGGAACGGGCCGACGAGGCCCGGCTTCTCGGCCAGATCGACGTGCACATCGGCAAGGTGGTCGACCTCGGGTTCCTGAAGCGCCTCGGTGGCGCGAACGCGTCGGGTCCACCCAGCTTCGAGGTGCGGCGGATCATCAAGGCGTTCGTCGACGCCCAATGGCTCTCCGGGTTCGACGCCCGTCTCGGCGAGTACCGGGTGTCGCTCGAACGAGACCTGACCGGACCGCTGCCCGGATCGCCCGCTGGCCCGGCTCGTCGCCCGGCCCGCGACGCGGAGGGTCATGATGACGACTGAAGCGCCGATGCTCGAGTTCGGCATCGACGACACCGTGTCGGGGTTCCGCCTCCATCGCCTCGAGCTGCTCAACTGGGGCACGTTCAACGACCGCGTCTGGCGGCTCGACCTGAACGGCCACAACACGCTGCTCACCGGTGACATCGGGTCGGGCAAGAGCACGCTCGTCGACGCCGTCACCACCCTGCTGGTGCCCGCGCACCGGGTGGCCTACAACAAGGCTGCGGGCGCCGACGGCAAGGAACGTTCGCTGCGGTCCTACGTGCTCGGTCACTTCAAGTCGGAACGCAACGAGGTGGGGGGCTCGTCGAAGCCGGTGGCGTTGCGTGACGAGTCGGCGCTCAGCGTCGTCCTCGGTGTGTTCCGCAACGAGGGCTTCGACCAGACGGTCACGCTGGCCCAGGTGTTCTGGTTCAGGGAACCGGTCGGGCCCCCGGGCCGCCTGTTCGTCGGCGCCGAAGGCGAGCTGTCGATCGCTGAGCACTTCACCGCGTTCGGGGCCGACATCACGGCGCTGCGCAAACGGCTCCGCTCGCAGGGCGCCGACGTGAACGACACGTTCCCGCCGTACGGCGCGTGGTTCCGCCGACGGCTCGGCATCCAGGGCGAGCAGGCGTTGGAGCTGTTCCACCAGACGGTGTCGATGAAGTCGGTCGGGAACCTGACCGAGTTCGTGCGCCACCACATGCTCGATGCCGGCACCGCCGACGAGCGGATCGCCAACCTGCTCGCCCACTTCGACGATCTGAATCGTGCCCACGAGTCGGTCCTACGGGCGAAGCGGCAGATGGAGATGCTCGTGCCGATGGTCGCCGAGTGCGATCGTCACGACGTCCTCGCCGGCGAACGGGCGGCCCATGAGGCGTCCCGGAACGCGCTTCGCACGTACTACGCCGCGCTCCGGTCTGCCCTGCTCGAGGAACGCCTCGCAACGCTCGCGGCCGAGCGCGTCAAGGTGGAGGCGGCCCGCGATGCCCAGCTCGGCGAGCGCCGGGCGGTGCAGGCGAAGGGTGATTCGCTGCGCACCGACCTGGCGGCCAACGGCGGCGACCGGCTCGGTGCGATCGAACGCGAGATCACCCAGTTCGCGGT
>JAYUAM010000103.1:0-2462 GCA_043741295.1 Acidimicrobiia bacterium | reverse complement strand
GAAGCCGACGTTCGGTAGTTCGCCGCTCGACTGCTCGCACGCCCCGAAGCCGTACGTCGCCGTGTGCAGCTCGGCGATCAGTGTGTCGCAGTGGGACGGTGCGAAGCTCGTCCCGGTGGTCGACACGTTGAACGGCCTCGACCTCGTGGCCGGCACCGAGCTGCGGCCGGGCGGCTGACGTAGCCTCACGGTACGAGCAACGACATCCGAACGGGGACGAGCCACCCGCCCGTCCCCGTTCGGCGTCGCTGAACTCCACTCGCCGGCCGCCTGGGGGCGTCGTCGGCGAGGTCATCGAATCAACGGGCCCGACGACTGGGCTAGCGGATCATGGGGGACCGCGTGAGCGGCATCATCTTCAACCTGCTCATCGGGCTCGGCATCGGCTCCCTGTACGCCATGCTCGGCGCGGGCATGGTCGTGGTCTACAAGGGTTCGGGCGTGATCAACTTTGCCCACGGAGCCCTGGCGATGTACGGGATGTTCACGTTCAACACGGCGTGGACCCGTGGTCAGCTGTTCCTGCCGTGGGTGGACTTCCTTCCGACGCACTCGGTCAACGTGCCAGTGCGGATCACCCTCAGCCACAGCGGACACTGGCCCCTGCTCGCCTCGCTCTTGTTAGCGCTCGTCATGGCCGCGGCGCTCGGCCTGGCGGCCCACTTCGTCGTCTTTCGCCCATTGCGCAATGCCGCTCCTCTCGGCAAGGTGGTGGCCTCGCTCGGGTTGGCGCTCTACCTCCAGGGCACGGCGCTGCTCAACTTCGGCAACGCCTTTCCAGTGCCGAAGAGCGTGGTTCCCACTGCGCCGCTGAAGAACTTCCTCGGCCTCGGTCGACCGTTCCCGCGCAACGCGCTGTACGCGCTCGCCTTCGCCGTGCTCTTCGGCCTGGTGCTGTGGTCGATCTACCGCTTCACACGGTTCGGTCTCGCAACGCGGGCCGCGGCCGGCAACGAGAAGGGCGCGGTCCTGCTGGGCTACTCGCCCCAGCGACTGGCGGCGATCAACTGGGTTCTCGCCTCGGTCACCGCCACGCTCGCCGTCATCGTGGTCGGCCCGATCCAGGGCACGATCACACCCGTCGGGCTCACCGCGCTGGTCGTGCCCGCGCTGGCCGGTGCGCTCATCGGCGGCCTGCGGTCCGTGCCGATCGCGGTGGCTGGCGGGCTGGCCGTCGGCGCGGTGCAGAC
Organism: Acidimicrobiia bacterium; assembly: GCA_043741295.1. Taxonomy (GTDB): domain Bacteria; phylum Actinomycetota; class Acidimicrobiia; order Acidimicrobiales; family Ilumatobacteraceae; genus JAYUAM01. Next base: position 1,272 of record JAYUAM010000103.1, on the reverse strand, counting down.
GCTGCTCGACCTCAAGAAGCTCGTGTGGTTCAAAGGCAGTCTCAACTGGCTGCAGAACGGCGTACGCAACTTCATCCCGCTCGTCGTGATCATCGGAGTGCTCTTCCTGCGCGGACGGTCGCTTCCGATCCGCGGTGCGGTCGAGGAACGACGTCTGCCGTTGTCTCCCCGCCCGCGCAGACTCGCCGAGCACGCCCTCGTCTGGGTGACCGTGGTGGCCGTCGCCGCGTTCGCGTTCGAGAACGCCGGGCGTCGTACCGTGTTCGCCGGATCGCTGCAGACCGCGCTGGTGTTCGCGATCATCATGCTGTCGGTCGTCGTGCTCACCGGGTTCACCGGGCAGATCTCGCTCGCCCAGATGTCGTTCAGCGGCATCGCCGCGTTCATCATGTCGCGGATGATGGCGGACGGCATCGGCCGCGGGTCGAACCTCATCCCGATTCCCGGCCCCAACCTGCCGTGGCCGCTCGCGGCCGTGATCGGCGTGCTCGTCGCCGTGGTCGTCGGGGTCATCGTCGGTCTGCCCGCGGTGCGCATCCGGGGCGTGCAGCTTGCGGTGGTCACGATCGCCGCCGCCATCTCGATCCAGACGATGTACCTGGAGAACGACAGGATCACCCGGCTGCGCGCCGGCGTGCCCGCGTTCGTCAAGACGCCGACCGTGTTCGGCGTCGACGTCGGCGCCCGCAGCGTCCGGCAACAGAACGAGCGACCGGGTTTCGCGATCTTCGCCGCCGTGGTCCTTGCGCTGTGCGCGTTCGCGTTGGCCAACATCCGGCGCACGGGTCTCGGCCGCCGGTTCCTCGCCGTGCGCGCCAACGAGCGGGCGGCCGCCGCCGCCGGTATCAACGTCGCCCGCACCAAGCTGCTGGCGTTCGCGATCAGCTCGGCGATCGCCGGTATCGGCGGCGTGATGCTCGGGTTCAAGCAGGTGGAGGTCTCGTCGGCCAACTTCCCGTACCAGGCCAGCCTGGTGATCCTCGCCTTCGCCTATCTCGGCGGCATCACCTCGATCAATGGGGGCATAGTGGCCGGCGCGCTCGTCGGTGCGTCGATCCTGCCGATCACGTCGAACTACTTCTTCGGGAACACGAACATCGACAACTACGTCGGCCTGCTCGGTGGCCTCGGCATGATCGTCACGGCGATCGTCCATCCGGCCGGGGTCGGTACGTTCTTCCAGCCCGTGATGCGCCACGCCGGCGATTGGTTGGTATCGGCGATCCCGGGAGCCGAGACCGTGCGCGTGGCGTACCGGGGTCCCCGCCGGCG
>JAYUAM010000102.1:0-13527 GCA_043741295.1 Acidimicrobiia bacterium | reverse complement strand
ATGCAGGCTGTCTTAGTCCTCGAAAACGGCAATGTGTATCGCGGCACCGCGGCGGGCGCCCAGGGCGAAGCGCGCGGCGAGGTCGTGTTCAACACGAGCATGACCGGCTATCAGGAAGTGTTGACCGATCCTTCCTACGCCGGCCAAATCGTCACGATGACGTGCCCGCAAATCGGCAACTACGGCGTCTCGCTCGAAGATGTCGAATCGACGGGGCCCAAGGTCGCCGGTTTCATCATGCGCGAGGAGTCGCCCATCGCCAGCAACTGGCGCGCGTCGGGCACGCTGCGTGATTACCTCATCGCCAACAACGTTGTCGCTATCGCCGACATCGATACTCGCGAGCTGACGCGACTGTTGCGGTCCGCCGGTGTCATGCGCGGCATCATTGCGACCGGCGATGTCGATGCGAAGGAGCTCGTCGAAGAGGCCCGCCACCTTCCAAGCATGGAAGGCACCGATCTCGTGCGCGAGGTCACCTGCCGGCAGGGATTTGACTGGCCATCGCCGCTTGCGGGCGCCGCCGAAGTGAAAGGTGATTTGGCGCTCGCGCCGCAGTCGCACTCCCATCGTGCGCTGCGTGTCGCGGCATACGACTTCGGCATCAAATGGAATATTCTGCGGCGCCTGGCGACGTACGGCTGTCAGGTGCACGTCGTGCCGGCGTCGACTCCGGCCAGCGAGGTGCTCGCCAGCGGCGTTGACGGAATCTTTCTGAGCAACGGTCCCGGCGATCCTGCGGCTGTCGAGTACGCGATCGAGAATACGCGCCAGCTCGCGCAGGCCGACAAGCCGATATTCGGCATCTGCCTTGGGCATCAAATTCTCGGACTCGCGCTTGGCGCGAAGACCTACAAGCTGAAGTTCGGTCATCGCGGCGCAAACCATCCGGTCAAGTTTCTCGACAGCGGAAAAGTCGAAATCACATCGCAAAATCACGGGTTCGTCGTCGATCCCGAATCGCTGCCGAGCGACGTGAAGGTCACGCATCTGAACCTGTATGACGGCACCGTTGAGGGATTGCGCGTGATGGATCGGCCGATTTATTCGGTGCAATATCATCCCGAAGCCTCGCCCGGCCCGCACGATGCCGATTATCTGTTCCAGCAGTTCGTCGAAGACATGGACCGCCGTCGATGACTAAGCACCCGAACCAATAATGCCTCGCAGAGACGACCTGAAACGGATTCTCGTGATCGGCGCCGGTCCCATCGTGATTGGGCAGGCGTGCGAGTTCGACTATTCCGGCACCCAGGCGTGCAAAGCGCTGCGCTCGGAAGGTCTCCAGGTCATTCTCGTCAATAGCAATCCGGCGACGATCATGACCGACCCGGAGATGGCCGATCGGACTTACATCGAGCCGCTGACGGTAGAGGCCGTCACCAAAGTCATCGAGAAGGAAAAACCGGACGCGATTCTTCCCACGGTAGGCGGACAAACCGCGCTGAACCTCGCCGTCTCGCTGCATGAAGCGGGAGTGCTCGACAAATACAACGTGCAACTCATCGGTGCCAGCGTTCAGGCGATCAAGGTGGGCGAAGACCGTCTCCTCTTTAGAGAGGCAATGGAGGACATTGGCGTCGACGTGCCTGCGAGCGGCTTGGCGCGATCGCTCGACGAAGCGGTGGCCATCGTCAAGCGAACGGGCTTTCCGTCGATCATCCGTCCCTCGTTCACGATGGGCGGCGTCGGCGGCGGCATCGCTTACAACGTCGAGGAGTTCCGTGAACTCGTCGAGCGCGGTCTCGAGATGAGCCCGGTGCACGAGTTGCTGATCGAAGAATCGGTGATCGGGTGGAAAGAGTTCGAGCTCGAGGTGATGCGCGACGTCGCAGACAACTTCGTCGTTATCTGCTCCATCGAGAACATCGATCCGATGGGCGTGCACACGGGCGACAGCATTACGGTCGCGCCGGCCCTCACGCTGACCGACAAGGAATATCAGCGCATGCGCGACGCTGCGCGGCGCATCATTCGCCGCGTCGGCGTCGAGACCGGTGGATCGAATATTCAATTTGCTGTGAATCCCAAAGACGGACGGATGCTGGCGATCGAGATGAACCCACGCGTGTCGCGCTCGTCTGCGCTGGCGTCGAAAGCCACCGGTTTTCCCATTGCGAAAATCGCCGCGAAGCTCGCGCTCGGCTATCACCTGGACGAGATTCCGAACGACATCACGCGCCTCACGCCGGCATCGTTCGAGCCCACCATCGACTACGTCGTTGTCAAGTTTCCGCGGTGGAACTTCGAGAAGTTCCCGCAGGCCGATCGCACCCTGACGACGCAGATGAAGTCGGTGGGCGAGGCGATGGCGATTGGCCGCACGTTCAAGGAAGCGTTCCTCAAAGGTGTCCGTTCGTTGGAGTTGGGGAAGGAAGGCTTGCTGCTCACGCAGTCGTCCGACGACGAAGATGATTCGTCGCTCCGCAAGAAGCTCGTCGTGCCGAACGACAGGCGGATGTGGGCGCTGTTCCGAGCGCTCGAACGCGGATGGACCGTCGAGCAGCTCCACGAGCTCACGAAAATCGATCCGTGGTTCCTGCAGCAGTTCAGCCAGATTTCAGAGCTGCGTCGCATCGCGGGCATGCAGTCGCTGCGCGAGCTATCGACGGATGTTCTTCGCACGCTGAAGCGCGCCGGGTTTGGCGACATAGAGATTGCGGCCATCTACGCCGTGCCCGAAGCGACGGTCCGCGAGCGTCGACTCGAAGCAGAGCTCATCGCTTCCTATAAACGAATCGACACCTGCGCGGCAGAGTTTGAGTCGTTCACGCCCTACATGTACGGCACGTACGAGAAGGGCGACGAGTCGAACCCGAACGCCAAATCGAAAGTTGTCATTCTTGGGAGCGGGCCAAACAGAATTGGGCAGGGACTCGAGTTCGACTACTGCTGTTGCCATGCCGCGTTCGCACTGCGCGACGCCGGATTCGAAACGGTGATGATCAACTGCAACCCCGAGACCGTGTCGACCGACTACGACACGAGCGACCGGCTGTACTTCGAGCCGCTGACGCACGAGGACGTGCTCAACGTCATCGAGGCCGAGACCGAGGCGGCCGGCGGAGTGGCGCCGAAGGTGATCGTGTCGCTCGGCGGCCAGACACCCCTGAAGCTCTCCGGCCTGCTCCCCGCGGAGATGGTGGCCGGCACCAGCCCCCGTTCGATCGATCTGGCCGAGGACCGCGAGAAGTGGAACGAGCTGTGCGAATCGCTCCACATCCCGCAGCCGCCCGGCGGCACGGCCACGTCGCTCGCCGAGGCCGACGTGATCGTCGACCGCATCGGCTACCCGGTGCTCGTGCGCCCCAGCTACGTGCTCGGCGGTCGGGCGATGCGCATCGTCGACGACCACGGCGCGCTGGTCGATGCGATGCAGGAGCTCGACGGGTTCGGCAGCCTCGGCAAGGAGGGCGGGCTCTCGAAGGATCGCCCCGTGCTCATCGACCGGTTTCTCGAAGACGCCACCGAGGTCGATGTCGACGCCATCCGCGACCACACCGGCGACGTGCTCATCGGTGGGGTGATGGAGCACGTCGAGGAGGCCGGTGTGCACTCGGGCGATTCGGCCTGCGCGCTCCCGCCGCAGACGTTGCAGGCATGGGTCGTCGAGGTGATCGAGGCGTACACCCGCTCGATCGCCCACGCGCTCGACGTGCGCGGTCCGATCAACGTGCAGTACGCCGTCCGGCACAACCAGGTGTTCGTGATCGAGGCGAACCCGCGGGCCAGCCGCACCGTGCCGTTCGTCGCCAAGGCCACGGGCGTGCCGCTCGCCAAAGTGGCGTCGCGCGTGATGCTCGGGGCGACGCTCGCCGAGCTGCGTTCGAGCGGCGTGCTGCCGGCGCCCGTCACCGGCGGTCACGTGTCGGTGAAGGAAGCGGTGCTGCCGTTCAGTCGCTTCCCCGAGGTCGACTCGGCCCTCGGTCCCGAGATGCGTTCGACCGGCGAGGTGATGGGCATCGCCTCGTCGTTTGGCCTGGCGTTCTCGAAGGCCGAGACGGCGGCCGGCACCGATCTGCCGACGTCGGGCACCGTGTTCCTTTCGCTCGCCGACCGCGATAAGCCGGCTGGGCTCATCGTCGCCCGTCGTCTGCAGGAACGGGGTCTCCGCGTCGTGGCGACGCAGGGCACCGCCGACTACCTCGCCCGCTTCGGCATGACGATGGCCGACGACCAGCGCGTCGCGAAGTTGTCCGAGGGCACCGGCACGAGCGCGGTCGATCTCATCAACGCCGGGAAGATCGACTTCGTGATCAACACCCCGAGCGGGTCCGGCGCCCGGGCTGACGGCTACTACATCCGGCGGGCCGCGAACCTCGCCCGCGTCGGCTCGGTGACCACGGTCGCCGCATCGCTTGCGCTCGTCGCCGGCCTTGCCGCTCGCGAGGCGGCGCCGCTCACGGTGCGGTCGCTGCAGGAGTACCACGCCGGCACGCCATGAGCCCATTGCTCGAATCGACGGTCGGATCCGTGACCCTTCGATCGCCTGTGCTGCTCGCGTCGGGAACGGCGGGCCACGGGGCCGAGCTGGCTCCCTACCTCGACCTCGCTGCGCTCGGCGCCGTGGTCGTGAAGTCGCTCGCGCCGTACGAGTGGGCCGGCAACCCGGTACCCCGACTGCATCCGACGACGGCCGGCATGCTCAACGCCGTCGGCCTGCAGGGGCCCGGCGTCGAGGTGTGGCTGCGCGACGAGCTGCCGGCACTCGTCGACACCGGAGCCGCCGTCGTCGCCAGCATCTGGGGCCGCACCGTGGAGGACTACGCCCGCGCCGCCGAACTGCTCGCCGCCGCCCCGAACGCGGTGGTTGCCGTGGAGGTCAACCTCTCGTGCCCGAACCTGAAGGGCAAGGGCATGTTCGCCCAGTCGGCAGCGGCGACGGCCGAGACGATGGCGGTGACGGCGGCGTGCAACCGTCCCCGATGGGCGAAGCTCACCGCCGCCGTGACGAACCTTGTCGAGATCGCCGATGCGGCGCGCAGTGGGGGAGCGGACGCGGTCACCCTCGTGAACACCCTGCCCGGGATGGCGCTCGACATCGAGCGCGCCCGCCCGGTGCTCGGCAACGGCAGTGGCGGACTGTCCGGCCCGGCCATCCATCCGGTGGCCGTCAAGGCGGTGTGGGACGTGCACGCCGCGCTCCCGGCGCTGCCGATCGTCGGGGTCGGTGGCGTCGCCTCGGCCCACGACGTCATCGAGCTGCTCCTCGCCGGCGCCTGCGCCGTGCAGGTCGGCACGGCCACGTTCGCCGACCCGCGCGCGGCGGCCCGCATCCAGGCCGATGTCGTCACGTGGTGCACGAAGCGGGGCATCGCCACGGTCGCCGATCTCGTCGCCGCGGCGCACGCCACCCCCACCGGCATGCACACCGAGCGACGCTGATCGGAAGGTCGTAGATGTCCGCACCGTTCATCGACAAGCTGCGCACCGCGTGGGCGACGCAGGCGTCGATGCTCTGCGTCGGCCTCGACCCCGACCCCAAGCGCTTCCCGGCGCCATGGACGAACCGGGTCGAGGGTGTGGCGGCGTTCTGCAACGCGATCGTCGATGCCACAGCCGACCTGGTGTGCGCCTACAAGCCGCAGATCGCGTACTTCTCGGCATTGGGTGCCGAGGATCAGCTGGAAGCGGTGATCGCCCACATCCGCGATGTCGCTCCGCACGCCTGCGTGATCCTCGACGCCAAGCGCGGCGACATCGGCTCCACCGCGCTCCTGTACTCGTTCGAGGCCTACGGTCGCTACGGCGCCGACGCGGTGACGGTGAACCCGTACCTCGGGCTCGACACGCTCGAGGAGTTCGCGGCGTGGCCCGATCGGGGGATGTTCGTGCTCTGCCGCACGTCGAACCCCGGTAGCGGCGAGTTCCAGAACCTCGACGTCGGCGGCGAACCGTTGTACGTGCGGGTCGCCCGCCAGGTCTCGGTGGCCTACCCGACGGCCGGTCTCGTCGTCGGGGCCACCTACCCCGACGAGGTCGGCATCGTGCGGGCCGCGGCGCCCGACGCGCCCCTCCTCGTGCCGGGCATCGGCGCCCAGGGCGGCGATCTGGCGTCTACGGTCGCCAACGGCGCGACGGTACGCGCCGGCATCGCCGGAGCCGGCGGACTCGTCGTGAACTCGTCGCGCGCCATCCTCTACGCCTCGTCCGGGCCCGATTTCGACGCCGCCGCCCGGGTCGAAGCCGTGCGCACCCGGGATGCCATCGCCGCCGCCGTACCGCCCGTCTCTTGAACGCCCGTTCTGTGGTCTGAACAGGTTCTTCACCCGCCCGAGCGATCGGCGATGATCCTCCCCACGTCTGGCGCAAATGGCGCGCCGCGCTACAGTTGAAGCCATGGCCACTCCCCCCGTACTGAGCCCTGAACAGCGTGCCGCGGCACTCCGGAAGGCGGCCCAGGCCCGGGCGGCTCGCGCCGAGCTGAAGGAGCGTCTGAAGCTCGGTTCGTTGTCGCTCGCTCAAGCCCTCGAAACGGCCGACGGCGACGACACCATCGGCAAGCTGAAGGTGCTTGCCATGCTCGAGTCACTTCCCGGTGTCGGCAAGGTCAAGGCTCGCCGCATCATGGAGGAGATCGGTATCGCCGACAGCCGTCGCGTGCGCGGCCTCGGGCCGCAGCAACGCATTGCGCTTCTGAATCAGCTCGGCTGACCGGCTGACGTCTAGTTCCCGAAGGCCGCTGCCGCGTCGTGATCGTCGTCATCTCCGGCCCGGGCGGCGTTGGCAAGGGCACCATCGTCGAGGCGCTCGAATCGCGCGACCCTGCACTGTGGGTGTCGCGCTCGTGGACGACGCGCCAGCAACGCCCCGGTGAACGCGCGGACGCGTACGTGTTCACCGACCGCGCCGCGTTCGAGCGGCGGATCGCCGACGGTGGGTTCCTGGAGTGGACCGAGTTCCTCGGCAACTACTACGGCACGCCGACCCCGGACGACGACGCTGGCCGCATCGTGATCCTCGAGATCGAGGTCGACGGCGCCCGCCAGGTGCGCGATCGGCATCCGGACGCGCTGTGCATCTTCGTGCTCCCGCCCTCGCGCGACGAGCAGGCCCGTCGCCTGCACCGCCGAGGCGACACCGCCGACAAGGTCGCCGCCCGGCTGCGCAAGGCCGAGGAGGAGGAGCCCGTCGGCAAGGCGATGTCCGACCACGTCGTGGTCAACGACGACCTCGACCGGACCGTCGACGAGCTCCTCGGGATCATCGCCGACGAGGTCGACCGGCGCCGGGCCTGATCCGTTCGCAGGCGGGCAACGGACCTTGCTCTGTGCGGCTGCGACCTGGTGTGATGCGGGTGGCCAGGGGGGCGTGACTGCTATCGTGGTCCGTTCACCTCAGACGAATGCCCCCGGACGAAGGAGATGGGAATGACGCGCGCCCATGACTCGATGGTCAACCCGCCGATCGAAGAGCTGCTGGATCGGGTGGACTCGAAGTTCGCTCTCGTGACCCTGGCCGCCCGCCGGGCCCGGCAGATCAACAGCTACTTCAACCACCTCGGCGAGAGCCTCGGCTCGATGATCCCGCCGCAGGTCACCTCCGTCGCCCGCAAACCGCTGTCGATCGGGTTCGAGGAGATCGCCGCCGACAAGATCGTGCAGGTCCCGCACCCCGTGCTCGACGAGAACGCGGGCACCGCCGAACACACCGATCTCGTCGGCTGACCCGGTCGCGTCCCACCACCTAACTACCTACCCACCGCTGGGAGCTGAACCCGTGAGCCGCTTCACCTTCACGTCGGAGTCCGTCACCGAAGGCCATCCCGACAAGATGGCCGACCAGGTCTCCGATTCCGTCCTCGACGCCATCCTGTCCGAGGACCCGAGCGGGCGGGTGGCCTGCGAGACGTTGCTCACGACCGGTCTTTGCGTGGTGGCCGGCGAGATCACGACGAACGCCTACGTCGACATCCCGAAGCTCGCCCGCGAGGTCATCAAAGCGATCGGCTACGACAACGCGCTCTACGGCTTCGACGGCAACACCTGCGGTGTCATCGTCTCGATCGACGAGCAGAGCCCGAACATCGCCCAAGGGGTCGACACGTCGGAAGAGGTGCGCGGCGGCAAGTCGGGCGAGGACATCATCAACAGCCAGGGCGCCGGCGACCAGGGGATGATGTTCGGCTACGCCTGCCAGGACACGCCCGACCTCATGCCGCTGCCGATCTGGCTGGCCCACCGCATGGCCGAGCGCCTCTCCGAGGTGCGCAAGGCCGACGTCGTGCCCTACCTGCGCCCGGACGGCAAGACCCAGGTCACGTTCGACTACGAGGACGGCAAGCCCGTGCGCTTGCGCACCGTGCTCATCTCCACGCAACACGCTCCGGGTGTCGACCGCGACACGATGATCCGGCCCGACCTCATCGAGCACGTGATCCGTCCGGTCGTGCCGGCGCAGTTCGCCGACGACGACTACGGCATCTACGTCAACCCGACGGGCACGTTCGAGCTTGGCGGCCCGCACGCCGACACCGGGCTCACTGGCCGCAAGATCATCGTCGACACCTACGGTGGCATGGGCCGCCACGGTGGCGGAGCGTTCTCGGGCAAGGACCCCTCGAAGGTCGATCGCTCGGCCGCCTACGCCGCTCGGTGGGTGGCCAAGCACGTGGTGGCCGCCGGTGCGGCGACCCGCTGCGAGGTCCAGGTCGCCTACGCCATCGGCGTCGCCCAGCCCGTGAGCATACTGGTCGAGACGTTCGGTACTGAGGCGGTCGATCCGGCCAAGATCGAGCAGGCCGTGCGCCAGGTGTTCGACCTGCGCCCTGCCGCCATCGTGCGCGATCTCGACCTCAAGCGGCCGATCTACCGCAAGACCGCGGCCTACGGTCACTTCGGCCGTGACCTCCCCGAGTTCACGTGGGAGCACACGAGCCGCCTCGCCGACTTCAAGAGCGCCCTCGGGCTCTGAGGTTGCCGACGGTCGTACGCGTACTGCCCGACGTGCGGGCGATCGAGAAGACGTTCGACTACGTGGTCCCGGACAAGCTCCGGGACCACGTGCGCGTCGGGTCCCTGGTGCGCATCGACCTCAACGGTCGGCGCGTGGGTGGCTGGGTCGTGGCCGTCGACGTCGTGCCGCCGGCCGGCGTCGAGCTGAAGCCGATCGCCCGCTTCTCCAGCGCGGGGCCGTCGCGCGAGATCCTCGATCTCGCCGACTGGGCGGCCTGGCGTTGGGCCGGCCGCCCGCAGCACTTCCTGACCACAGCGTCGCCGCCGACCGTCGTTCCCGGTCTCGCCCCGCCTCGTGCCCGACGGCGCTGGGTCGGCAGCCCGGTCGGCCCGACGTCGGTCGCCGGCGGCGTGCTCGCCGCTATCGAGCGCGGAGACCGGCTCGTCGTCGCCCGGGTCGCGCCGGCCGGTTCTGTCGACGCCGTTCTGGCCGCGGTGGCGACGCTCGGTCCGACCATCGTCGCCCTGCCGTCGATCGCCGCGGCGCGCGCGGTGGCCAACGCGTTGGAGCAGTCCGGGCTCGCGGTGGCCCGCTACCCCCGGCAGTGGGCGGTGGCGGCCAGCGGTGCGGCCGACGTCGTGGTTGGCTCACGTGTGGCGGTGTGGGCGACGATCCCCGACCTGGCGGCGATCGTGCTCGTCGACGAGCACGACGAGGCGCACCAGTCCGAGAGCTCACCGACCTGGAATGCACGCGAGGTGGCGGTCGAGCGGGCGCGTCGGGCGGGCGCGGCGTGCATCCTGACGTCCCCGTGTCCGAGCCTGGAGGCCCTCGACCTTGACGACGCCGTCGTGGCCGGGCCGAGCCGCTCGGACGAGCGTGCCGGTTGGCCGATCGTCGAGCTCGTCGACCGCGGCGACGAGGACCCACGCACGCGCACGTCGCTCGTGTCGAGCGCGTTGGCCCGGGCGCTGGCGAGCGGTCAGCGCGTCGTGTGCGTGCACAACACCAAGGGCGTCGCCCGCCTTCTGGCCTGCGCGTCGTGTCAGTCGATCGCGCGGTGCGAGGCGTGCGATGCCGCCGTCTCCCAGCACGACGCCGTGCTCGTGTGCGCCCGGTGCGGAGCGACGCGGCCGGTGGTGTGCCTCGTGTGCGGCGCCTCACGGATGAAGGCGATGCGGCCGGGGGTCTCGCGCCTGCGTGGTGAGCTGGAGGCCGCGGTCGGCGAGCCCGTGGTCGAGGTGACGGCAGCGACGGCGGGCGCGCCGCTGCCACCCGCTCGCGTGTACATCGGCACCGAAGCGGCGTTGCACCAGGTGCGCGAGGCCGATGTCGTCGCGTTCCTCGACATCGACGCCGAGCTGCTCGCGCCCCGGTTCCGGGCGGGCGAACAGGTGATGGCCCTGCTCGCCCGCGCCGCCCGCCTCGTCGGCGGCCGCGGCGGCGACGGTGGTTCGGCCGGCCGTCGGGTGCTCGTCCAGACGTCGCTGCCCGACCATCCCGTGCTGCAGGCCGCGCTGCTGGCCGACCCGTCCCGTGTGGTCGACGCCGAGCGGGAGGCCCGAGAGGCGCTGCGCCTACCGCCGGTGACCGCGCTCGCCGCAGTGTCGGGCGCCGGATCCGCGGAGCTCGTCGCTGCCCTCGGCCCGCTCGTCGGCGTGGAGGTCCAGGGCCCGAGCGACGCCCGCTGGCTCGTGCGCGCCCGCGACCACGCCGTGCTGTGCGACGCCCTCGAGACGGTAGGCCGCCCCGCCGACCGCGTGCGCATCGAGGTCGATCCGCTGCGCGTCTGACGGTCCTTGACGCGGGGCCGCAACGAACTGTCCCGGATTGGCGACACATACGTCGCCAATCCGGGACAGTTCGGGGACACCGCACTCACCAGGCGCGGCGGCGGACCTCGTAGATGGCGATCGAGGTGGCGACGGCGACGTTGAGCGAGCCGACCTTGCCGAGCTGCGGCAGGTAGGCGACGGCATCGCACGCCTCAAGGGCGGCCTTGCCGATGCCATGGTCCTCGTGGCCGATCACGAGGCACACGTCGCCGGCGAGATCAAGCTCGTGCAACGGCGTCGCGCCGTCGGTCAGCTCGATGCCGACGATGCGGTAGCCGTCGGCGCGGGCGACCGTGATGGCCGAAGTGGTGGTCTCGACGGTCGTCGATTCGAGGTAGCGGTCCGTGCCCATCGCCGTTCGTTGGGCGCCGGCCGATTCGAAGGGTGGCGTAGGCCCGGCGAGCCACACGTGGTCGACGCGGTAGGCGGCCGCGGTGCGGGCGATCGAGCCGACGTTCGTCGGTGTACCGAGCCCGTCGAGGATCACGGCGAGCCGCCGGTCGACCCGCGTTCGCCACGACCGGTGCAGCCGCTTCAGCCCGGTGCCGTCGAGCTGACGGTTCATGTTCGTGCTCGCTGCGCTCGCCTGCCGTGCTCGTCGGCTCCGTTCATGTTCGTGCTCGCTGCGCTCGCCTGCCGTGCTCGTCGGCTCCGCTGCGCTTCGCCGCTCGCCGTGCCTCGAGCGCGTTCGCTACCGCGGCCGTCATGTCGGGCGCACGGACAGCAGGCGGTAGCCCTGGCGGGACGCGAGCCGTTCGACCGAGAACCCCTCGCCCGTCAACCAGGTGGCGAGTGAGTCGGCGCCGAGGTGCTTCTGCACGACGAGGGTGGCGACGCCTCCGTCATCGAGCAGACGCAACCAACGAAGCAGCAGCTCGTGGAGCGCGGTCTTGCCGATGCGGATCGGCGGGTTCGACCAGATCGCCGCGAACCGGATGTCGGGCGGCACGTCCTCGATTGCGGCGGGACGCACGTTGCGGACGCCGCTGCGCTCGGCGTTGGCCCCACAGAGCGCGAGCGCCCGCTCGTTGACATCGACCGCCCACACCGTCGCCCCGGGTGACCGCTTGGCCATCGTGAGGGCGATCGGGCCGTAGCCGCAGCCGAGGTCGAGCAGGTCGCCGTCGGCGGGTGGGGGAGCGGCCTCCTGCAGCAGCAGCCGGGTGCCGGCATCCACCGCGTCGTGCGAGAACACCCCCCGGTCGGTGGACAGCTTGAGCGTCAGATCGGCGAGCGCAAGCGTAACCACCGACGGTCGCGATGCCACCTCAGGCGTGCGCTCGAAGTACTGCGAAGGGGCCACGCCCGATAGCCTCACACGTCGTGACTCACGAGATCCGCATCTTCGGCGACCCGGTCCTCAAGACCGAGGCGGCGCCCGTCACCGACATCGACGGCAAGCTCGTGACGCTCGCCGACGAGATGCTCCAGGTGATGTACGACCGTCCCGGCATCGGGCTGGCGGCGCCGCAGGTCGGCATCCAGAAGCAGTTCTTCGTCTACGACATCGACGACGGCCCGGCGGCGCTGATCAACCCGGTGATCAAGGAATCACGCGGCGAATGGGTGTACGAGGAGGGCTGCCTGTCGATCCCCGGGCTCTACGTCGAGATCGTGCGCCCGAAGGAGATCCTCATCTCCGGGTTCGACCTCAACGGCAACGAGGTCGAGTTCGAGGCCGACGAGCTGCTCGCTCGCCTCTTCCAGCACGAGTTCGACCACCTCCACGGCACGCTGATGTTCGAGCGGATGACGCCCGAGCAGCGCAAGGAGGCGATGATCGAGTGGCGGCGCCTGCGTGACGAGCCGACGGTCGCGCCCGCGGGCAAGGCGGAGAAGCGCAAGATCCGCCTCACCTGATGTTGAACTCGTGACGGTCGACCGCAACGCCGGAGTCGGTCCTGGTCGAGCCGTGGCGCCGGCCGGGGCCGAGGCGCTCGCCCCGGTTCCGGCCCATCCGGCGCGACTCGTCTACCTCGGCACGCCTGAACTCGCCGTGGCCCCGTTGCGCGCCCTCGTCGCCGCCGGTCACGACGTGGCACTGGTGGTCTCGCGCGTCGACAAACGTCGCGGCCGGGGGAGCGAGCTGAGCCCGTCGCCGGTCAAAGCGGCGGCGGTCGAGCTCGGACTGCCGGTGAGCCATGACGTGGCCGATGTCCTGGGCGTCGGTGCCGACCTCGGCGTGGTCGTCGCCTTCGGTCAGCTGATCAAACGGCCGGTCCTCGAGCAGATGCCGATGGTGAACCTGCACTTCTCACTTCTGCCCCGGTGGCGCGGCGCGGCGCCCGTCGAGCGCGCCCTGCTCGCCGGCGACGAGGTGACCGGCGTCTGCGTGATGCAGCTGGAGGAGGGGCTCGACACGGGGCCGGTGTTCGCCACCGGCGTCGTCGAGATCGCGCCCGACGCCACGTTGCGGACGCTGCGTGACGAGCTGGTGGAGCTCGGCACCGAGATGCTGCTCGATCAGTTGACGAGCGGCTTCGGTCGCCCGTCACCGCAGGTCGGCGAGACCACGTACGCCGCGAAGATCGACCCGGCGGAGCTGCAGCTCGACTGGTCCCGGCCGGCGGTCGAGCTCGATCGTCTCGTTCGACTCGGCGGCGCATGGACGACGTTCCACGGTCGCCGACTCAAGGTGCTCGGCGCCGAGGTCGTGCTCGGCGGGCGCGGCGCGCCCGGCGCACTCGACGGTTCGTGCGTGGGAACCGGTGCGGGCATGCTGCGTCTGCTCATGTTGCAACCCGAAGGAAAGGCGGCGATGGCCGTGCAAGCCTGGCTCAACGGAGCCCACCCGACG
>JAYUAM010000101.1:0-13546 GCA_043741295.1 Acidimicrobiia bacterium | reverse complement strand
GCGAGGCCGCCCGGCTCGACGCCCGGCTCAAGGCGCTCGAGGAGCGCGCGGCGCGGCTCGACAGCGAGACCGAGCGGTTCCGGGCCGAGTGCGAGCAGGCGACGTCGTCGGAGGAGCCGTTGGTCGTCGAGTTGGCTCAGGTCGAGACGGCGCGCGGCGCCGCCGAAGCGGCATTCGACGCCGCCGAGAGCGACCTCCGTGACGCCCGGGCCGAGCACGCCACGTGGCAGGCGCGGGCCGACGCCCTCGCCCTCGCCCTCGACCAGGCCCGTGCGCGGGCCGGCGCCGAGAAGCTCGCCGCCGTCCAGGGCGTGATCGGCACGCTGCTCGATCTCGTCGACGTCGACCAGGGGTGGGAAGCGGCGTTCGAGGCGGCGGCCGGCGAGGCATTGTCGGCCGTGGTCGTCGACGGGCTCGATGCCGCCCGCCGTGCCCTGCAGACGCTGCACTCGTCGTCGACGCCTGGTGCGGTCATCGCCCTCGGTTCGCACCGCGCCGCGCAGTCGCCGCCGCCCCTGGGTGAGCCGGTGCGTCGCCACGTGCGCAGCACCCACCCTTCCGTGGCGGAGCTGCTCGACGATCTCGTCGGTGGTGCGGTGGTGGTCGACGGGGGCTGGACGGCCGCGCTCGACACGGTGCTCGCCCACCCGTCGGCCGTCGTCGTCACCCGTGACGGCGACCGCTTCGGCGGGCACGGCTGGCGCGTCGGCGTGGCGTCATCCGGTGCGACGGGCGCGGCGTTGGAGGAAGCGGTCGGTCGGGCCGACGCCGCCAAAGCGGCCCTCGCACAGCACGACGAGCGACTGCGTACCAGCCGGTCCGACGTCTCCACCTGGCGTCAGCGCGAGAGCGAGCTGACCCGCCAGCTCGACGCCAACGACGGTCGCTTCGCCGCCGCCACCAACGGGCTCAACCGCGCCCAGGCCGAAGGCCGCGAGGCCCGCACCGAGGCCGAAGCGCTCACGACCTCGCGCCACGAGCTGGCCGAGCGGCTCGCCCGCGAGCAGGCCCGCATCGCCGAGCTGGAGCACCTGCTCCCTAGCTTGGAGGCCGACGAGACGGCCCTCGCCGAAGCGGCCCGCGCTCGTCGCGAGGCGCGGGCCCGGCTCGACGCCGCGGTGGCCGCCGCCGTCGGTCGTCGGCGCGATCTGTCGGTGCGCGCCGCCGGACTGGAGGAGCGCCAGAGCTTCCTCACGACCCGCCTGGCCGAGACCGAGGGCCGCCTCGCTGCCGACACCGTGGCCCGCGCTGAGGCTGCTGAACGGCGAGAGCTGTTGGAGCGCGGCCTCGGCGCGGTCGACGCGCTGGGCGAGCTGCTCGGGGCGCGGCGCGCCGTGATCGACGCCCACCTCGCCGAGCTGCAGGAGCGTCGCCGTCGCCAGAGCGAGGAGGCCCGTACCGTCGCCACCGCGCTCGACGGGCACCGTCGCGCCCGCAGCGCGGCCGAGAAGCAGCTCGAAGAGCTGCGCGAGCGCGAGCGCCGCGCCGAGATCGAGGAGACCGAGGTCAAGCTGCGCGTCGAGCAGGCCGTCGAGACCTTGCGTCGCGAGCACGACATCGAGCCCGAGCGGGCGATGGCCACCGAGCTGCCGGTGCTGCCCGAGGGGGCGACGGCCGCCGGGCGGGTGCGCGACCTGGAGCGCGAGCTTCGCCTGATGGGCCCGATCAACCCGCTCGCCCTCGAGGAGTTCAACGCCCTGCAGGAGCGCCACACGTTCCTCGAGGCGCAGCTCGAAGACGTGCGCACGACGCGGCGCGAACTGACCGGGGTGATCAAAGCGATCGATGCCGAGATCCAGAGCGTGTTCGCCGCTGCGTACGCCGATGTGAGCGAGAACTTCACCAAGCTCTTCGCGATGCTGTTCCCCGGCGGCGTCGGCAAGCTGCATCTCACGAACCCGGAAGACCTTCTCGCAACCGGCATCGAGGTCGAGGCGAAGCCGTCGGGCAAGAACGTGAAGAAGCTGTCGCTGCTGTCGGGTGGCGAGCGCAGCCTTACCGCGCTGGCGTTCCTGTTCGCCGTCTTCCGTAGCCGCCCGAGCCCGTTCTACGTGATGGACGAGGTCGAGGCCGCCCTGGACGACGTGAACCTGCACCGCTTCCTCGGCCTCGTCGCCGAGTTCCGCGAGGAAGCGCAGCTGCTGATCGTGTCGCACCAGCGGCGCACGATGGAGGCTGCCGACTGCCTGTTCGGCGTCACCATGCAACCGGGCGGTTCGTCGAAGGTCGTGTCCGAGCGTGTGTCGTCGTCCACGGTCGCGGGCTGACCCGGCACCGGCACGATCACGCCGGTCGACGACCAGGCTGGCTACTATCGTCCGGTAGCGCGGATCAACGACGAATCGCGCCAGGGGAGCTTGATAGTCGTGCCGGACTTCGCCGTTGCGGGGTCGGAAGATCCCGCGATCCGCTTTGCGCAGGTTCGCAAGCAGTTTGGCGATCCGACCGCAGGCGGCACCGTCGCGGTCGACGGGGTCGACCTCGACGTAGCGCGCGGCGAGTTCTTCTCGATGCTCGGTCCGTCGGGATCAGGCAAGACGACGATGCTGCGGATGGTCGCCGGGTTCGAACAGCCGACCTCGGGCACGATCCTGCTCGACGGGGTCGATGTCACCGACCGTGCCCCGTTCGAGCGCGACGTGAACACCGTGTTCCAGGACTATGCGCTCTTCCCGCACATGACCGTGGAGCAGAACATCGGCTACGGCCTGATGGTGCGCAAGGTCGACAAGGCCGAGCGGGCGCGGCGTGTCGGCGAGGCGCTCGACCAGGTCCGCCTGCCGGCGTTCGGCAAGCGCAAGCCGTCGCAGCTCTCGGGCGGCCAACGCCAGCGCGTCGCCCTCGCCCGCGCGCTGGTGAACCGGCCCAAGGTCCTGCTGCTCGACGAGCCGCTCGGCGCGCTCGACCTGAAGCTGCGCGAGGAGATGCAGCTCGAGCTCAAGTCGATCCAGCGCGAGGTCGGGATCACGTTCGTGTTCGTGACCCACGACCAGGACGAGGCGTTGACGATGAGCGACCGCATCGCCGTGTTCAACAACGGTCGCGTCGAGCAGGTGGGCTCGCCGGCCGAGGTGTACGAGCGGCCGACGACCGAGTTCGTCGCCGGCTTCGTCGGCACGTCGAACGTGTTGCGCGGCCCAGTCGCCCGCTCGCTGCTCGGCCGCTCGGGAACGTTCACCGTGCGCCCCGAGAAGATCGTGATCGTCGACGAGCAGCACCACCCGGTCGACGGCGAGCAGGTGGCCGACGGCACGATCGCCGACGTGCAGTACCTCGGGGCCGAGACCCGCTACCGAGTCGCGCTCGACGCCGGGGCGACGATGGTCGTCGCCCAGCAGAACCTGGCCACGACGTCGGCCGACGCGCTGGCCGCCACCGGACGACGGGTGCGCCTGCTGTGGCGCGCCGACCACGTCGCCGCCATCGCCGACGCCACACCCTGACGCGACAACGTGACGCCACACCGTGACGCCACACCCGACCAACCGAACGAACGAACAAAAGGGAGAGCAATGAAGCTACGAGCACGCAGAACGAACACGATCATCGCCGTCGCCGGCGCGGTGGCCCTCGCCACCTCGGCCTGCGGCAGCAGCTCGGCGAGCGGTGGCAAGCTGGCCAAGCTCGGGGCGGGCGAGAACGCGTTGAGCATCATCGCGTGGGCCGGCTACGCCGAGAACGGCTCGACCGACCCCAAGGTCAACTGGGTCACCCCCTTCGAACAGAAGAGCGGGTGCAAGACGACCGTGAAGGTCGGTAACACCTCCGACGAGATGGTGCAGTTGATGCGCACCGGTGAGTACGACGGCGTGTCGGCTTCGGGTGATGCCACGCTGCGTCTGATCGCCAACGGCGACGTCGCCGAGGTGAACACCGCACTGGTGAAGAACTACGCCGACATCAGCGCGTTCCTGAAGCTGCAGCAGTACAACTCCAAGGGTGGCAAGGCCTACGGCATTCCGCACGGTTGGGGCGCCAACTACCTCATGTGGAACACCGACGTGGTGAAGACCGCACCCGACAGCTGGGGTGCGGTGTTCGACGCCAACTCGCCGTACAAGGGCAAGGTCACGGCCTACGACGCGCCGATCTACATCGCCGATGCCGCCCTCTACCTGATGAAGACCAAGCCCGAGCTCAAGATCACTAACCCCTACGCGCTCGACGACGCGCAGTTCCAGGCGGCGGTCGATCTGCTGAAGGTGCAGAAGGGCCTGATCGGCAGCTACTGGAGCGTGTACACCGACGAGCAGTCGGCGTTCGACCAGGGCAGCTCGGTGATCGGCACCGTGTGGCAGGTCACGAAGGGCATCATCGACACCGACGCCAAGGTGAAGGTCGACGCCGTCATCCCGAAGGAGGGCTCGACGGCGTGGTCGGACACCTGGATGGTGGCGTCCAAGGCGAAGCACCCGAACTGCATGTACCTGTGGCTCGACTACATCACCTCGCCCGAGGTGCAGGCCCAGGTCGCCAGCTACTTCGGCGAGGCGCCCGCCAACCCGAAGGCCTGCGCGGCGATCGAGGACAAGACGTTCTGCGACACCTACAAGGCGTCGGACGAGGCGTTCCACAAGCAGCTCTACTACTGGACCACGCCGACGAAGGAATGCCTCGACGGGCGCGGCGCAAAGTGCGTGCCGTTCTCCGATTGGCAGAAGGCCTGGACCAAGATCAAGGGTTGATCCATGGCGACCGGTGACCCCACGTTCGCTCGGCGCGTCACGCGCTCGCTGCTCCGGCGGCGGCGCGTGCGCCTCGGCCTGCTCGTGGGGCCACCGGCCCTGTGGCTCGTCGTCGCCTACTTCGGCGCCCTGGCGGCCCTCCTCGCCACGTCGCTGTTCTCGATCGACGAGTTCACCACCGCGATCGTGCACAAGATCGGGCTCACGAACTTCCGTGAGCTCGTCACCAACTCCGTGTACCGCTCGGTCACCGTGCGCACGATCGGCGTGGCGGCGGCGGTCACGCTCATCGACATCGCGATCGCGTTACCCATCGCCTTCTACCTCGCCAAGGTGGCCAAGCCCCGCGTCCGCTCGTTCGCCGCGGTGGCGATCCTGCTGCCGCTGTGGGCGAGCTACCTCGTGAAGGCGTACGCCTGGCGGGCGATCGTCACGCCGTCGGGCGGCGTGCTCGACCGCTGGGTCGGCGCGACGCCGGGCTTCGGCATCGGCGCCGTCACCATCGTGCTCGCCTACCTGTGGCTGCCGTACATGGTGCTGCCGATCTACGCCGGGCTCGAACGGCTGCCCGACTCGCTGCTCGAAGCTTCGGCCGATCTGGGCGGGCGTTCGGGTCGTACGTTCCGCAGCGTGATCGTGCCGCTCCTCGTCCCCTCGATCGTGGCCGGCTCGATCTTCACGTTCTCGCTCTCGCTCGGGGACTACATCGCCGTGCGCATCGTCGGTGGAACCACGCAGATGCTCGGCAGTGTCGTGTACGCCAACTTCGTCGACGACCTGCCGCTCGCCGCCGCCTTCGCCTGCGTGCCGGTGGCGATCATGCTCGTGTACCTCACTCTCGCCCGGCGCACCGGCGCGTTCGACAACCTGTGAGCGCGTGATGCAGCTCTCGTCGCTCGCCCGCACGCTGCTGCGCATCGCCGCGTGGTTCGGCCTCGCCCTGCTGTACCTGCCGCTGGTCGTGGTGGCCGCCTTGTCGTTCGGGCGGTCGAGGAGCTTCGCCTGGCCGCCCACCGGCTTCACGTTCCACTGGTGGGCGCAGGCCTGGCAGAACCACGGGGCACGCGACGCGCTGCTCACGTCGATCCGTCTCGCACTCACGGCTGCTCTGGTCGCCCTCGTGCTCGGCACACTGCTCGCCTTCGCGCTCTCGCGCTTCACGTTCTTCGGTCGTACGGCGCTGTCGTTCGCTGTCGTGCTGCCGATCGCCCTGCCCGGCATCGTCA
Organism: Acidimicrobiia bacterium; assembly: GCA_043741295.1. Classification (GTDB taxonomy): domain Bacteria; phylum Actinomycetota; class Acidimicrobiia; order Acidimicrobiales; family Ilumatobacteraceae; genus JAYUAM01. Next base: position 7,635 of record JAYUAM010000101.1, on the reverse strand, counting down.
CCGGCATCGCCATGAACTCGGGATTCCGCCAGCTCGGCGTCCACCTGGGTTTCGTCACGTTGGTCGTGGCGCACGCCACGTTCTGCGTGGTGATCGTCTACAACAACGTCGTGGCGCGGCTGCGCCGGCTGTCGGGTTCGCTGGAGGACGCGTCGTCCGATCTCGGTGCGGGCACGTTCCAGACGTTCCGCTACGTGACGTTCCCGCTCGTGCGCTCGGCGCTGCTCGCCGGCGGGCTCCTGGCCGTGGCGCTCAGCTTCGACGAGATCGTGGTCACCACGTTCACGTCGGGGGCCACCGGGCAGACGCTGCCGCAGTGGATGTTCGACAACCTCGCCCGCCCGAACAACCTGCCGATCGTCAACGTCGTCGCCACCGCCGTGGTCATGCTGTCGATCATCCCGGTCTGGCTGGCTCAGCGGCTCACGGCCGGCGACCCGTCGGGCCTCGCCGGCCGCTGACGCGCTCGATGACGTCGACCGGCCCGGCTCGACTCGGTCGCTCCCCGGGGCAGTGCGGGCCGGGCCGCCGATAGGGTTGTCGGGCCATGATCTACCTCCTGCTCGTCGCCGCCGTGCTCGTCTTCGGGTTCGGCGCGCTCCTTGTCGGGCGCGCTCGCTCCCGCCCTCGCGTCGACCTCGAACCGCCGTATCCGACCCCGACTGCACTCGGTGGGGCGCCAGCCCCCACCGACCACCGCCGACCGCGAGGTAGCGCGTCTGCCGCCAGACCGGTAGTGGGCGCCGTCGCCGACGCGTCGACCGACGCGGCAACCGACGCGGCAACCGACCGGTCGACCGGCGAGGTCAGTGCCGAACTGCAGGCCGAGATCGACGCCGCCATGGCTGCGGCCGTCACCGAGATCGATGACGCCGGAGACGTCGCCGTGGAGGTCGTCGAGCGGCCCCGCCTGCGCGACCGCCTGAGCAAGGCCCGGGCGAACTTCGCGGCGACGATCGGCGGGGTTCGCACGAAGGGCAAGGTGGGCGACGAGGCCTTCGACGAGGTGGAAGAGGCGCTGCTGCGCGCCGACGTCGGCCTGCGCGTGACGAGTGAGTTGCTCGACGGCCTGCGCGAACGCGTGAAGGCCAAGGAGATCACCACTGCCGACGAACTGGTGGATGCGCTCAAGGCCGAGATGAAGTCACGCCTCGTCGCTGATCGCACCTTGCAGCTCGTGCCGGGCGATCCGGGCAGCCCGAACGTGTGGCTGTTCGTCGGCGTCAACGGGGTCGGCAAGACGACCACCATCGGCAAGGTCGGGTCGCAGCAGGCGGCCGAGGGCTACAAGGTCGTGATGGCGGCCGGCGACACGTTCCGCGCCGCCGCCGCCGAGCAGCTCACGACGTGGGCCGACCGCTCGGGCGCCCACCTGGTGCGGGGCAACGAAGGCGGCGACCCGAGCGCGGTGATCTTCGACGCCGTCGAGGCGGCGTCCGCCCGCAAGGCCGATCTCGTGCTCGCCGACACCGCAGGACGCTTGCACAACAAGACGAACCTGATGGAGGAGCTGCGCAAGGTCCGCCGCGTCGCCGAGAAGGGCGCCGGCCGGGTTACCGAGGTGCTCCTGGTGATCGACGCGACGACGGGGCAGAACGGCATGAACCAGGCCCGCGAGTTCGCCGAGGCCACCGCCGTCACCGGCGTCGTGCTCACCAAGCTCGACGGCTCGGCCAAGGGCGGCATCGTGTTCCCGATCCAGACCGAACTGGGCATCCCGGTGAAGCTCGTCGGGGTGGGGGAAGGCATCGGCGACCTCATCGCCTTCGACCCCGACGAGTTCGTCGACGCGCTGTTCGACTGATGGTTTCGGCCCGGCGACGAGCGGATCCAGGGGTGATCGGCTGCTGAAGCCGGCCACGCTGCTGGCGCCGGCATCGACGAACCCGACGGTCGATTCCGGGGGCACCGTGCCGCCCGGGACATCCGTCGTCGGACGAGTCGCGACGACCGGGAACCAGGGGGGCCGCCCGCAGCGTCCAATCCTGCGAACCCCCAGCGATCCCAGGATGTCCCGATGACCACTTCGCTTCGTTTTCACGCCCGTCCGTCGCCGGTCACCGCCCGTCGGTGGACCGTCGCCATGGCGGCCGCCGCTCTCGCAACCGTGCTGGCCGCCTGCGGAAGCGTCGGCTCGACCGGCTCCTCGACCACTGGCTCGCCGTCGGGCAAGGGACCCGCGAAGATCAGGATCGCCGGCGGGGGCGGGGCTGCCACCCGGTCGGCCACCGCTGCCGCGCCGGCGGCCGCCGACGCGAAGATCGCCGGTGGCCCGCTGGGGATGCCCTACCGGCCGACCACGTACGAGGTGCGCGGCACGCTGCCGGCGCTCGACGGCGACGCTCAGGCCTGGTCCTACCCCGCCGGTGGCGCCGCCGTCACGACGGCCGACGTCGCCAGGCTGGCCCGTGCGCTCGGCCTCGACGGGGCCGTCACGCCGGTTCCGACGGACGAGGGCGGCGGCTTCCGCGTCGGCCCGAACGACGGCTCGGGCGCGACGCTCAACGTGTCGGCCGACGCCCTCGGTTCCTGGTGGTACTCGGCACTCACGGCCCCTACCGCGGTGGCGTGCGCTGGATCGGTCGGCGTCGCCGAAGGTGCCTCAGGCGTTCCCGTGACTCCAACAACGATCGCGCTCGGCGATTGTGGGGCACCGACCCCGCCCGACGGTGTGCCGTCGGCGGACGAGGCGAAGGCGGCGACCATGCGGCTCGCCAAAGCGATCGGCGCCACGGTCGACGCCGCCGACATCGAGGTGTCGGGCGACGACTACGGGCGCTACGCGGCGATGTACGAGCGGCTCGACGGCGTGCGCAGCCCGCTCGGGATGTCGGCGAGCTGGGGGGCTAAGGGGCTCCTGCAGTACGCCAACGGCAACCTCGCCAAGCCGGTGAAGGCCGAGCGGTACCCCCGGATCGGCACGGCCGCCGCCCTCGAGGCGTTGAAGGCGGGCGACACCGGCTGGTTCGGCGGCCCCGTACCCTTGGCGGCCGGCGCGACGGTCGGCATCGTCGACGGCCCAGCGACCGCCAGCACGGCCAACGCCAGTGGGGCGAGTGGAGGCGCGGCCACTGGAGCGGCAGTCAGCGGCAAGCTGTGCGGTCCGAGGGCTAGCTGCGCAGGGCCCGATCAGCCGGCGCCCGGCGAGGCGCCCGGATTCGTACCCTCGTGTGGCACCACTGCCGCGACGACCGTTTCGTCCGACGCGAAACCGACGTGCATCACGCCTACCGGCCCGACGTCGTCCTGCCTGCCCAACGAGCCCGCGCCAGCGCCCGGCATCGCGACCCGCGCGCTCGAGCCACCGTGCGTAGCATCGCCCGTCGAGACCGGGTTGCGTCCGCCCAGCTCGGCCCCCGACGTCACCATCGAGCCGCCCGTCGTCGACACCACGCCGGTCGTCACGACGATCACCGAGGTTCGCGAGGCCCTCGTGCAGGTCTACGGCGTGGACGGCGAGGTGTGGCTCCTGCCCGGCTACGAGTTCGTCACCACCGACAACGGCTCGATCGTCCTCCCCGCCGACAACGGCTTGATCGTCGTCCCCGCCGTCGACAAGAGCTACGTCGAGGTCGTGCAACCCACGCCGAGCGGGGAGCCGGGAGCGAAAGGCCTGCCGGTGCCCGAGACGGGCACGATGGTCACGTCAGCGACGGCGCTTCCGGCGCCCGCGCCGGCCCCTCCGGCGCTTCCGGCGCCGGCCCCCTCCGGCGCAACCACCGTCGTCTGCATCAAGGCGCCCTGCCCCTGACCTTGGCTTGCGCTCGCCTCCGGCCGAGGTCCGAACGTTGACGGGGTAGGTGCGACCACCGCAGCCACCCGGTCAACGTTCGGGGCCGCAACGGGGGCGGGTCCCGATGGTCGACTGACGGCCAGGGGCCAGGACGAGGTGGTGGAGCCGGCGGTCGACTAACCTTTCCGCCCGCCATGTTCGACACCCTGTCCGATCGTTTTGAGGGCATCTTCCGCCGCCTCGGCGGCAAGGGCCGCCTGCGCGAATCCGACGTCGACGAGGTGCTCAAGGAGATACGCGCCGCGCTCCTCGACGCCGACGTCAACGTCGGTGTCGTGCGCACGGTCACCGCCCGGATGCGCGAAGCGCTCGTCGGGATCGACCGTTCGAAGGCCCTGAACCCGGCCCTCCAGGTGAAGAAGGCGGTGCTCGACGAGCTCACCGCCATCCTCGGCGGCGAGACGCTCAAGATCCACTACGCGAGCAAGCCGCCCACCGTTGTTCTCATGGCCGGCCTCCAGGGCTCGGGCAAGACGACGAACTCGGCCAAGCTCGCCCGCTGGTTCCGCAGCCAGGGCCGCAACCCGCTCCTGGTCGGCGCCGACCTCCAGCGGCCCGCCGCCATCGACCAGTTGCGCACGCTCGGCCGCCAGATCGACGTGCCGGTCTTCTCTGACGACGAGGCGGCCAAGGCCGGCACCGGCGACCCCGTGTTCGTCGCCGCCCGCGGTATGGACGAAGCCCGCCGCCTCGGCCGCGACGTGGTCATCGTCGACACCGCAGGCCGCCTGGCCATCGACGCCGAGCTGATGGACCAGGTCAAGCGGATCTCGGAGGTCGTCAAGCCGAACTACACGTTCCTGGTGATCGACGCGATGACCGGCCAGGACGCCGTCACCACCGCCGAGGCGTTCCACGCGACGTTGGCGATCGACGGCGTGATCATGACGAAGCTCGACGGCGATGCTCGCGGCGGGGCGGCGCTGTCGGTGAAGGAGGTGATCGGGCGGCCGATCGCCTTCGCCTCGACCGGCGAGAAGCTCGACGAGTTCTCCCAGTTCCACCCCGACCGCATGGCCGAGCGCATCCTCGGCCAGGGTGACCTGCGCAGCCTGGTCGAACAGGCCGAACGCGTCTACGACAAGGACGAGGCCGAGAAGGCCGCCGGGAAGCTGCTGGAGGGCGATTTCACGCTCGACGACTTCCTCGCCCAGATGCAGCAGATCCGCAAGATGGGCTCTCTGCAGAGCCTGATCGGTATGATGCCGGGCGTCCCCAAGGAGATCAAGGACACCAAGATCGACGACGGGGAGATGAACCGGGTCGAGGCGATCATCCACTCGATGACCCGCCAAGAACGGGCCAAGCCCGAGATGATCGACGGGAGTCGCCGCCTGCGCATCGCCAACGGCAGCGGCACGACCATCGGCGAGGTGTCCCGCCTCGTGAAGCAGTTCCAAGACATGCAGCGAATGATGAAGAAGATGGGTGGCCTCGGAAAGAAGGGCAAGCGCCGCATGGCGATGCCCGGCGGCCTCCCCCCCGGCTTCGGCATGAACTGATCCAACCCGCCCAGCCAAGCCCCGCCGGCCCCGCTCAGCACCAGAAGAGAGATACCAAGCAATGGCAGTGAAGCTCCGCCTCATGCGTTTCGGCAAGACTAAGCAGCCCACCTATCGAGTGGTGGCGGCCGACAGCCGCTCGCCTCGCGACGGCCGGTTCATCGAGATCCTCGGCCAGTACGCGCCGCGGGCCGAACCGTCGGTGATCAAGATCGACAATGCCAAGGCCGTCAAGTGGCTGAACACGGGTGCCCAGCCGACCGAGCGCGTGGCCAAGCTGCTCGAGATCTCCGGAGCGATGGCCGAGCACAAGGCGACCAAGCCGAGCGGCGGCAAGCCCGGAGCGGCGGTGACGAAGGTCGCGCCGGCCGCCGCCAAGCCGGATGCCGCGGCGACCGCCGTCAAGCCGGATGCCGCAGCGACCGCCATCAAGCCGGATGCCGCGCCGGCCGCCGTCAAGCCGGATGCCGCAGCGACCGCCGTCAAGCCGGATGCCGCAGCGACCGCCGCTCCGGTTGCCGCCGCCGATGCGGTCGACGACGCCGCTCCGGCTGCCGCCGCCGAATCGCTGGACGTTGTCGAGACGGCCGCCGTTGTCGACGCGGCCGAGGCCGAGTGACCCGGCCGTGAGCGACTCCGACGCCGCCAGCGCCACCACCGCCACCGCCGTGCTCGTCCACGTCGTGCGCTCGCTCGTCGACGATCCCGATTCCGTGATCGTCGAGACCACCGAGGGCCGCCGCGGCAAGCTCCTGCTCGAGGTGCGCACCGGCCCGGGCGACATGGGCCGCGTCATCGGCCGCCGGGGCAAGACGGCGCAGGCGATCCGCGCCGTGGCTCGCGCCGCCGCGACGAAGGACGGCGTCGACATCGACGTCGACTTCGTCGACTGATCCCGCTTGTCCGGTTCTGACGGCCTGCTCGACGTCGGGCGCATCACCAAACCCCACGGTGTCCGGGGCGAGGTGGTCGTCGATCTGCTGACCGACCGACGTGAGCGGGTGGCGCCCGGCGCCCGACTGGCGAGCGTACGGGGCGAGTTGCTGATCGTCGCCAGCCGCCCGCACCAGGGCAAGTGGCTGGTGACGTTCGAGGGCGTTGCCGACCGCAACGCCGCCGATCGGTTGGCTGGCGTCGTGCTGCGGGCCGCACCGCTCGACGACCCGGATGCGCTGTGGGTCGATGACCTCGTCGGCGCCAGCGTCGTGGAGGCGAACGGCACCGAGCGGGGGACGATCGTCGCCGTGGTCGAGAACCCGGCCCACGACCTGCTCGAGCTCGACACCGGCGCCCTCGTGCCCGTCGTGTTCGTGCGCTCCGTCGATGCCGGCGTCGTCACCGTCGACGTGCCCGACGGCCTCTTCGACCTCTAGCCGCGTGCTCGGGCGTCGCTGGTCTCCGGCTCGAACTGTCCCGGATTGGGGACACATGGGTCTTCAATCCGGGACAGTTCGGCAGGGGCCGGTCTACTCGGGGCCGTCGGGTCTAGTCGACGGCCACCAGAGCTTCCGGGGCCAGCTCGAGCACGGGTGTCGGCGCCCCGGCGGCGGCCCGGGCCGGGAGGAAGCGCAGCGCGAACCCGGCGCCGGCCAGCGCGACGGCGGCGGCGACCAGTGCCCCGACGTGGAAGCCGTCGACGAAGGCGTTGGCCGCGGCCTGGCGCACGGCCTGGGCGGCCTGGGGTCCGGCCGTCTGCCCGGCCCGCTCGGCCACGGCGAACGCTGCGCCGACCGATTCCCGGGCGATGGCCTTGGCGCTCGCCGGTAGCGGCAGGGGAGCGAGCGCCTTGTCGAGCCGCCCCGAGTACACCGAGGCGAGCAGGCTCCCGATGACGGCGACACCGAGGGTGCCGCCGACCTCCCGGGTTGCGTCGTTCACCGCCGAGCCGACGCCGGCCTTCTCCTTCGGCAGGCTGCCCATGATCGATTCGGTCGCCGGCGAGGTCGTGAGACCGAGACCGAGCCCCATCACGATCGCCGCCAGGGCGATGACCCGGTAGGGCGTCGTCGTTGCGCAGGTGGCGGCGATGACCAGTCCCGCGCTCATGAACGCGAGCCCGGCGGCGACCACCCGCTTCGTACCGAACCGGTGGGCGAGCCGCGGCGCGATCGGCGCGGCGATGCCCGTCGCGATGGCGAACGGCAGGGTGCGCAACCCGGCCGAGAGCGTGTCGTAGCCGCGCACGAACTGCAGGTACTGGGTGAGCATGAAGATGAAGCCGAACAGTGCGAAGAACGCGAGGGTCACGGCGCCCGAGGCGGCCGAGAACCGGCTGTTGGCGAACACGGTCACGTCGAGCATCGGGTGGGCGGTGCGACGCTCCCACCACACGAAGGCGAC
>JAYUAM010000100.1:0-2471 GCA_043741295.1 Acidimicrobiia bacterium | reverse complement strand
GGCGTGCCCGAGAACACGGTTGGCCTGATCGACGCGCCACTCGGTCGCTCGTCACGTGACCGCACGCGCATGGCCGTCACGGTTCAGGGCCGCGAGGCGCGCACCCGTTACGAGGTCGATCGCTCGTTCCGTGATCCGTTGCTCGCCGCGGTCGTGAGGTGCCAGCTCGAGACCGGGCGCACGCACCAGATACGCGTGCACCTTGCTGCCATCGGGCATCCCGTCCTCGGCGACGCCCGTTACGGCGGTATGCGCGCCGAGTTCGAGGTGCCCCGCCCGATGCTCCACGCCGAGTCGGTCACCTTCCTGCACCCGGCCACCGGCGAGTCGATCACCGTTCAGGCGGCCGTACCCGACGACATGCTCGCCGTCCTCGCTCGCCTCGCTGACTGAGCCGCGCCGCGGCGTCGGGCGGAGCCGTCCGGCTCAGTGCTCGTGCGGTGCGAACACGGTCTGCGGCCAGGGCTGCTCGCCGCGGGCCTGGGCGGCGATGTCGGCCAGCGTGTAGCTCGCCAGGTGCGAGCGCATGTGCTCGCCGGCCAACTGCCACACGGCGAGGAGCACGCACTGTCCCTCGTGGTCGCAGGCCCCGGCCTGATGGGGCTGGCCGAAGTCGCCGACCTGGATCGGACCGTCGACCGAGCTGACGATGTCCGACAGGCGGATCTCGTCGGGCGGCCGGGCGAGCACGTACCCGCCGCCGACGCCGCGCTTCGAGCGGACGAGACCGGCGCCCTTCAGCGCCAGCAGGATCTGCTCGAGGTAGGGCTGGGGGAGACCGGTACGTTCGGCGATGTCGCGCACCGACGTCGGGCCGCTGCCGCCCTCGTGGAGCGCCAGCGACAACAGGGCGCGGGCCGCATAGTCGCCTCGTGTCGACACTCTCACGGGCGACATCGTAGGGGCTCACGGTCGAGAATCTCGCGGCCGTCGATCGGGGCGGCACCCCGTCCGGTGAGCGTCCGCTCGTGGGCCCGCCTGGCGCGGCGGGGGCCGGGGTGGTGGACTGCACGACGATGTCGGAGGCGGTGGCACAGCCGATCGTGCCCAACTATGGCGGTGGCTGCGTCACGAACCTCGTGCCGACGCTGCTCGGGCCGTCGGGCACCGACGCGCTTCCGGCGTGGTTCCCGGCCGAGCTCGCCGGCGCCCGGCAGGTGGTGCTGCTCGTGCTCGACGGGCTCGGCTGGAACCACCTGCAGCGTGAGCGCGCACACGCGCCCACCCTGTCGGCGATGGCCGGGGGCGCGATCACGACGGTGGCCCCGAGCACGACCGCGACGGCGCTCACCTCGATCGCCACCGGTCTCACGCCGGGAGAGCACGGCATCGTCGGCTACCGCATGATGGTGCGCGGCGAGGTCCTCAACGTGCTGCGATGGTCGACCCCTACGGGCGACGCGCGCAAGCGGATAGGCGCCCGCGAATGCCAACCCGTGCCGGCGTTCCTCGGCGCGTCGGTGCCGATGATCACCAAGGCCGAGTTCGCCACCTCCGGGTTCTCGGCCGCGCACCTTTCGGGTGGCCGCCATGTCGGCTACCGCGCCGCGTCGACGCTCGTCGTCGAGGTGGGTCGACTGCTCGCCGCTGGAGAACGCTTCGTGTACGCCTACTACGACGGCATCGACAAGGTGGCCCATGAATACGGTTTCGGTCCGTACCTCGATGCCGAGCTGGCTGCCGTGGATGCGCTCGTGGCGGCGATCATCGCCCGTCTGCCATCCGACGCAGTACTGCTCGTGACGGCTGATCACGGCCAGGTGCAGGTCGGGGCAGCGGTCCGCTCCTTGCCGCCGGCGCTGCTGGCGATGGTGCACGCCCAGTCGGGCGAGGGGCGGTTCCGCTGGCTGCACGCCAGGCCAGGCGCGGCTGGCGACGTGCTGGCCGCAGCGAGCGCCGCCCACCGTGACGAAGCATGGGTCTGTCCCGTGGCCCAGGTGGTGGACGAAGGGTGGCTCGGGGTGCGAGTGTCCGACGCGGCGCGGGCCCGCCTTGGCGACGTCGCCCTTGTTCCGTTCGCGCCGGTGAGCTTCCACGATCCGGCCGACTCGGGCCCGTTCGAACTCGTGTGCCGCCACGGGTCCCTCACCGCCGATGAGATGCTCGTGCCGCTGTTGGCCCGGCGCGCCTGACACCATGACCTGAGTCCCGACGCGCGACCCCGAGTGGAGATACCGATGACCGACCACAGCCAGGATCACGACCACGATCACCGCGCTGGCGATGCCCCACCCGAGCCGGCTGCGATGGCGGTCGCCACGGAGCGGCCCGAGGTGATGCCCCCAACCGGGTCGTCGGACATGGCCGGGACGGGCGCCGACGGCGCACCGGGCGAGGCGTCGTCTGACGGCAGCGAGACGGTCGGCCAGCCGGGCAAGGTGATGCGCATCGGGACGATGGTCAAGCAGTTGCTCGATGAGGTGAAGGCCGCCCCGCTCGACGATGCCAGCCGGGCACGGATGGCCGAGATC
>JAYUAM010000099.1:0-2473 GCA_043741295.1 Acidimicrobiia bacterium | reverse complement strand
CGGCGAGCATCTCGAGCACGCGAGGCACGAGCACGTCGAGGTAGGTGGGGTAGCTGTCCCAGCCGGGGTCGCCGTGGGTCATCTGGTACGCCCACAGGTTGTCGAGGTCGAGCGAGAGCGAGGCGATCGGCCGGCTCACGACGCGCTCCGATGCGCGTCGCCATGCCCGGCTCCGGCGCCGGCGGGCACGATCCGGTCGACGAGCGACAACGTGTCATCGACGTTCGACGTGGCGAACGGCAGGTTGGCCGACCCGGCGAGCTTCAGGCCGGGAACGGACGTATCGATCGAAGGCATCGTGTCGGAGTATCGCAGTGTGGGCACCGCGAACACCCGCCGGACGCGGGACACCTGGAAGCTGACCACGTCGGTGTCCTGGAGATCGGGGTACATCTTGCGCAGGTAGGGCAGAAAGCTCGCTCGCACAGTCTCGTCGTCGGCGTCGAACAGCGGGTCGTCGGGCGCCACGTACTTCGGCAGGTACACGAGCGTCTTCCCGCCGAGCTCGGCCGGGTCGACGAACGCCGTCATCTCGACCACCGCGGTGAACGGCGTGGACGGATCGGTGATGTAGGTGAGGTAGTACCCACCGAGCGGACGGTCGAGCACGACCGACGCGCACACGATGCCCTGGTAGCGCACCGCCCGCAACCGGGCGCGCTCGGCGTCGGACAGGTCGGGGCACAGCTCGGCGGCGAGCGGCGACGCCAGGGTGACCACGACGTCATCGAAATGCTCGACGGACGACGTCGCGGTTTCGATGCCGAGGCCACCGCCGTCGGCCATGCGGACGGCGGCGACGCGCGCGCCGAGCTCGACCTTTACCCCGGCGTCGACCAGGCGCTCGCCGAAGCGCGTCATCACCCGGTTGTAACCGCCGTTGACGTAGCCGAACATCTCCTTCTTGAGCCCCGACCGCCGGGCGGCGTAGAGCCGCTGGATGGTGGCCCAGATGAACGCGGAGGACGCTTGGTCGTGGGCGTCGCCGAGCTTGGCCCGCAGCAGCGGTACCCAGAAGCGGTCGTAGGTACGCCGCCCGGACCAGCGCCGGAGCCAGCGGTCGACGCCGATCCGCTCCATCCGCCGGCCGTCCTTGATGCGCGAACCCCCGAGGATGGTGCCCGCCAGGCGGGCCTTGTCGAGCAGGTTGAGGCCGGGCAGCTTGAGGAATTCGAGACTGTTCGAGACGGAGACGAGGTTGCCGTCGGGCCCGTAGTAGCCGGTGCGCGTCTCGACCCATTTGAGGTCGCGGTCGAGCCCGATCGCCGCCAGCATCGCCCGCGTACGCGCGTCGCTGAGCAGGGTGACGTGGTAGTGCCGGTCCCAGGTGAGCGTCGTGCCGTCGGGTCCCGGGATCTGCCACGCGGATGCCAGGCCCCCAAGCTCCGTCGCCGATTCGTAGAGCGTGACCTGATGACCCTGCTGCGCGAGCCGAAGGGCCATCGAGCACCCGAGCACACCGCCGCCGACGACTCCCCAGCGCGCCATCGTCAGACCGGCGCCGTAAGCTCGGTGACGACGCCGCCGGCCACCGCGTACCGCAGCCCGCAGACCGGGCAGGCGACGTCGGCCCCATCGATCAGCGCGCCATCGACGGCGCGGGCGAACGGCTCGCCACAGCGGCAGAGCGCGGCGACCGTGCGGGCCGGATGGCCCACCACGAGGTGGAAGTCGGGCACGTCACGGGTGACCACGGAGGCCATGCCGACCATCGAGAAGCGACCGAGGGTGACACCCGGGCCGATCGTGGCGCGGGCGCCGATCGTAGTGCCCGCCCGCACGAGCGTCGCCACGGTGTGCTCGTCGGGATCGGACGGACGCAAGGCGCGGAGATCGGACGTGGTCGAGCGGGGGTAGCGGTCGTTGGTGAAGGTGGTACCGGCCGAGATCATCACGCCGTCCTCGATGGACACCGCCGTGCAGATGTACACGAACGCGTTGATCTTCACACGGTGACCGATGGTGACGCCGTAGGCCACATAGCTCTTCTCGCCGACGATGCACTCGTCGCCGATCGTCGTCTCCGGGCCGCGAATGTGGACGTTGTCCCACACCGAGGTGCCCTCGCCGATCGAGACGCCGTCCTCGACCAGTGCCGTGGGGTGGATGTGGGCGGCCACTAGACCACCTGCGCCCATCCGCCCTTGGCCAGGCTCTCGTAGGCGGCGTCGATCGCGGCCGCGGCGGCGATCGCGTCCGCACCCGTGACCTTCAGTGGTTCGACCCCGCGCACGGCGTGGCAGAACTGGGCCAGCGCGCCACCCATCGCCGGGAACTTGGCGTAACCGCCGCCGAGGGCCGTCCACTCGCCGCCGTACGTGCGCCACGATCCGTCGCGCCAGCCGACGCGCGCTTCGCCCTCGGTGCCATAGACGTTCAGGAAGTAGGGCAGCGACTTGTCGATCGACCACGCCAGGTCGACCGATGCGTCGACGCCGGACGCCGCCCGCACGTGCAGGCGGGCGCAATCGTC
>JAYUAM010000098.1:0-2474 GCA_043741295.1 Acidimicrobiia bacterium | reverse complement strand
GGGCGGCCCCCTGCCGACGTCGCCGACGTGGCCGGCGCGCGGAATCGACCGGCAGCAACCCGGTCGATCGCCGCACCGGTTTCGAGCGCGGTGCGCTGCAGGGTGGGTGCAGCTGTGGCGGCGTCCACCCAACCGTGGTTGGTGAGGTGCCGCAATAGCAGCAGGGCGTCGAGATCGTCGACGAGGTCCTCGGGGGTGAGCATCGTGAGGAAGTCGAGCCATACCCGGTTCGGGTTCCCGCCGACGAGCGCGGTGCGCACTTGCGGCCCGGTGATCTCTTCGATGGCGGGCGGTTCGTAGCCGACGCGGATCATGTCGCGCACCATCCGGTCGACGCCGATGCCTTCGCGTTCAGCGACGCGTAGCGCGGCGAGCACGCTGGCGAGCGCCATGTTCCGCGATTGGGACGGGTGGGTGATGATGTTCGCTGGCGTGACACCACCGACGAATCCGCCTGGGGAGGACACCACGAGGGTCGCGCCGACATGCTCGATCACCGTCGGTGACGGAGTGATCCAGTCGCGGTGTGCGACGCCGTTGACGATGGCTTCGCGTACTGCTGCGGTCGGCAGTTGAGGGATCTGGGCGATGACGAGTCCGCGTTCAATGTGTTGCACGGGGTTGTAGGCGGCGACGGTCTGTTCGATCTCGGCGAGCTCCTCGAGAAGGCTGCGCCCCCGCTCGTTCACTCGTGCCCGGCTGTCCCCACCGGCCAGGTCACGGCGGAGGTAGTCGAGCGCTGGCACGTCGCGTCCGATGAACGCGAGCGCGCCGGCGTTGGTGAGATGACCGTCAGCGGTGACGACGTTGAGGCGCCGCAGCAGGTCCTCGGTGGAGGCGGCGGCGAGCTCGAGCGATTTCGGGTCGCTGGCGGCGCGCAGGTAGCGGCGGGCGTGCTCGATCGCCACCGCCCGGGCATCGCCGACCGGTCGGTTGGATGTCTGCGCGGACCAGTCGAACCCGAGGCGGACCATCCGTCCCGTCACGACGGTCGCAGCGTCGACTTCGACGCAGTGGTCATCGACACGCCACAGGACCTTGCCTTTGTAGGGGATCGGCTCGAGCGCCTCGGGCGAGCGCAGCACGAGCAACCGGACAGCGGCGACCAGTACGGGGCGGACATCGACGGTGAGGCGACGTTGGGTGAGCTGATATATGCGATGGCGCAACCACTCGCCATCGAGATCCGTGCCGATCAGGGTCCCGTTGTCTTCGACCCCAACGATCAGCGCCCCACCGCCAGCCGTGTTCGCCATGCACGCCGCCTCACCGGCCAACGCCGTCGCGGCCGCCTCGTTCTCGGCCAGCCCGGGAAGGATCTGCCCCCGCGGGCCCCGCCGCCCGGCCTCCTCCTTCAGGTCGATCCGCAACCGTTGCAGACGACCGGCCGTCGCCCGCCCGGCAGCGAGATCGTCGATCGCTTCCAGGACCTCCCGAATCTCCTGCTCGAGCGGGTCCGGTCCGAGAAACTGTACGGGCATGCCCCTCCAACCACCTGCGGTACACTTTCGATCGGAAACTGTACCAGAGTCGGGGTGGGGGCGCACGCGCTCGATTTCCGGCGCCCGCTCCACGTCGATCACTCCAGGCCCACACCCGAACGCCGCCCGGTGACGACGAAGACTCGCAGTACGGTGCCGGGGCATGGAACTGCTCACCGCCTGCACGCTCGACTGTCCGGACGGCTGCAGCCTGGTGGCCACCGTGGAAGATGGTCGACTCGTCGCCGTCGACGCCGCACCGGCCGCGTCGCCCGGCGCGAACCCGCAGACCGACGGCTGGATCTGCGCCAAGGTGAAGCAGTCACCCCAACTCGTGCACGGACCTGACCGCGTCACCACTCCCCTGCGGCGCATCGGGCCGAAGGGCTCGGGCGAGTTCGCCGAGATCGGCTGGGACGAGGCGCTCGACCTCGTGGCCGACCGTGTTCGAGCGGCCGCCGCCGCCCACGGCTGGTCGTCGGTCGTGCCGTACCTGTACAGCTCGTCGGCCGGCAAGCTCGGGGCCGACGGCCTGTCACCGCTCGTCTGGGAGCAGCTCGGCGCCGCCCGCACCGACATCACGATCTGTGCCGCGGTCGTCGGCGAAGCCTGGTCCCTGACCTACGGCGCGATGCCGTCGGCCGATCCCGACGACCTCGAGCACAGCGAGCTGATCGTCGTGTGGGGCGCCAATCCGAACGTGTCGAATCCGCACCTGGCGCCCGTGCTCGGTGCCCGCCAGCGGGCCGGTGCCGAGGTCGTGGTGGTCGACCCGCGGCGCACGCCGCTGGCCGCCAAGGCCGACCTGCACCTCGCCCTGCGACCGGGCACCGACGGCGTGCTGGCGATGGCCGTTGCCGCGCTGCTCGACTCGCGCAACCACCTCGATCGGGCCTTCATCAAGCGGCACGTCGACGGGGCCGACGAGTACCTCGCCGCCTGCCGCGCATGGACACCCGAGCGCGCCGCCGAGGTGTGCGGGCTGGCCGCCGA
>JAYUAM010000097.1:0-5907 GCA_043741295.1 Acidimicrobiia bacterium | reverse complement strand
CTTCGAGCACGGGCCGCACGATGTAGCCGTCGTGGTCGACCCACGTCGGCCGTACGACCGGGCGACTCGTCACGAACGAACCGTCGGCCTGGCGGGTGACCGACAGCGTGACGATGTCGCCGTCCTGGCTCGACGGCGGGAACGCCGGGTCACCACCGGGCAGGTTCGAGATGAGGTTGCTCGTGCCGTACACGACCCAGTGGCCGTTGCGCTGCTCGATCGGTTGCAGCACGTGGACGTGTTCACCGACCACGAGGTCGACGGCTCCGCTAGCGGTCAGCGCATCGGCCAGCGTGCGCTGCTGGTCGGTGATGCGCGATGAGCGCTCCTCGCCCCAGTGGAGGGTGACGAACACGTACTCGGCGCCGCGCTCGCGGGCGAGGCGGGCGTCGGCGACGATCCGGTCGGCGTCGAGCAGCCGCACGCGCCACGGCTCGCCCGGCGGCAGCAGGAGGCCGTTCAGCCCGTAGGTGTAGGCGAGGTGGCTGAAGCGAACCCCCTTCACGGTGAACATCTGCGGCTCGGCCTCCTGCGGCGTTCGGGCCATGCCCGAACTGCCGAGCCCGGCTGCATCGAGGGCGTTGACGGTCGCGTCGATCCCCGCGGCGCCACGGTCCATCGAGTGGTTCGACGCCGTCGAGCAGCGGTCGTACCCGATCGCTGCCAGCGTCGGCGCGATCTCGCGCGGCACGCCGTAGATCGGATGGCCCGACAGCGGCTCGCCCGGCGGGGCGATCGGCGTCTCGAGGTGGCACACGGCGAGGTCGACGGACGACACGATCGGGGCGATGCGGGCGAACATCGGGGTGAAGTCGTATGTCGCGCCGCCGCCGTTGGCGAGCGCCTGGGCGACGATCGGACGGTGCAGCAGCACGTCGCCCGAGAACGCCATCGACACGACGGTCGACGACACCACGGTCGATGACGTGGTCGGCGACACGACGGTCGGCGACAGCACGGTCGATGACGTGGCCGCCTGCCCGGTCGGCCCTGCAGCTTGCGCAACTGCGGCCGCCACCGAGGGAACCCCGACGAGCACGGTGGCGAGCGCGGCCATCGCCAGTTGGCGCTCGTGACGGCGTCCTCGCCTGCCGACGGCCATGCGTCACCTCCCGGTCGCAACCCTGCGGGTCGCGCCCATTCTGGCGCGCGCCGTCAGGCGGCGCGGACCAGCAACCCGACGAGGGCGAAGTGGCAGATACCGGCGACGACGGTGAACACGTGCCAGACCTCGTGGTAGCCGAACACCGTGGGCCACGGATCGGGGCGCTTGCGCAGCAGCACCGGGAGGCCGAGCGTGTAGACGACACCGCCGGCGACGAGGAACCCGAGCTGCCACGGCGTGAGGCGGTGGAACAGGACGGGCAGGGCGACCACCGCGGCCCAACCGAGCACGGGGTAGAGCGCGTAGTTCAGGACCTTGAAGCGGTCGAACGCCGTGACCTTCAGCACGGCGCCCACCACGGCGCCCGTCCACACCACGGCGAGCACGGGGATGCCCCACGCCTTGGGCAGCGCGAGCAGGCAGACGGGCGTGTACGTGCCGGCGATGAGCACGAAGATCATCGAATGGTCGAGCCGCCGCATGATCCGGCGCGCCCGCACCGACTTGGCGAGCCGGTGGTAGCTGGCCGATGTGCCGAACAGGGCGAGCACGCTGGCGGCGTAGATCGACGCCGACACGCGGGCCGCCGCCCGGTGCGCGTCGAGGATGAGCAGCACGCTGGCCGGGATTGCGACGACGGCCGTCCAGGTGTGCAGGTGGCCGCGGAGCTTCGGCCGGGGTGGGGCGGGCGGAGCCACGGCGCCCGCGTCGGAAGAGTTCAGCTCGCCGTCCATCGCCTCCAACGTATCGGCGGATGTGACCGATCGGGCGTCGGCGGCCGTCGATCGCCGGTGTCCGATCGCCGGTTGCCGGGCGCTGGTTCGATGGCGCGGCGAGGCCTGACGCCCGATCGTCCGCCATGATGGGCGCATGGCCGCAGCATTCCCCGCCCCTTCGGTCACGGGCGGGCCGTGCGTCCGATGTGGCTTCGACGCCGCCGAGTGGAACGACCAGGACACGGAGAACACGCTGGACCTGGCACCGGTGCTGCGAGCGGCGTGGGCCGACGGATGGTCTGGCGCTCCGACCGTGCGCGGCGATCTGGTCACCGGGCCGCGCCATGCGCCCGATCCGCGATCGCGAGACGCCGTTCACGACCTCTGGCACGACCTGCTCGACATCGCCGACAAGCGCGCCGCGCACGGCGACGCGGTACCGGCCCAGCGCGGCATCGTGGCCCAGTTGAGCGCGTCGAGCGGCGGGGTGCCGAAGCGGGCGGTGGAGACCGCGGATGTCCGTCGGCGGGGTGTGATCGGCGACCGGCAGCGCACGCGGAGGCACCACGGTCGACCGTGGCAGGCACTGTGCCTCTGGAGCGTCGACGTCGTCGACGAGCTCGTCGCCGAAGGCCATCCGATCTTCCCGGGCGCGGCCGGCGAGAACCTCAGCCTGCGCGGCCTCGAATGGTCGAGGTTGCGGGCCGGGGCCGTGGTCGACATCGGCGCCGTCCGGTGCCAGCTGAGCGCCACCGCCCTGCCGTGCGCGAAGAACAACCAGTGGTTCGTCGACGGCGACAGCCGCCGCATCGAGCATGCTCGCCATCCGGGGTGGAGTCGCTGGTACGCGTCGGTGGTGCGCCCGGGACGCATCGTCGTCGGCGACACAGTGATCGTCTCCTAGGACCGCCGATGCGAGAACCACCGGGGCTTCCACGGCCCCGGCGCTCGCCGGTGCGCCTACGCTCGGCGGCCATGACCGTCGCACTCGTCACCGGCAGCAACTCGGGTATCGGCAGGGGAGCAGCGGTCGAGCTCGCCCGGCGGGGTTGGACCGTCTACGGGTCGATGCGCAGTCTCGACAAGGGCGACAAGCTCGCCGGGCAGGCGGCGAAGGCGGGGGTCGAGGTGCACCCGGTGGTGCTCGACGTCACCGACGCCGGGTCCGTGCAGCGCGCCGTCGCCGAGATCACCGCGGCCGCCGGGCAGATCGACGTGCTCGTGAACAACGCCGGTGTCGGTGGCAACGGCGTCACCGAGGAGTGCTCGATCGAGCAGTACGAGCAGGTGATGGACGCCAACGTCTACGGTCCCATCCGTCTCGTGCAGGCGGTCCTGCCGCAGATGCGCGAGCGACGCGCCGGCACGATCGTCAACATCAGCTCCGTCGTCGGCCGCGTGGCCCACATCGGCCAATCGCCGTACTACGTGTCGAAGTGGGCGCTGGAGGCGATGAGCGAAGGCCTCGCCCAGGAGGTCGCGCCGTTCGGCATCCGCGTGTGCGTCGTCGAGCCCGGGATCACGAGGTCGGCGATCTTCGCCAAGAACATCGACGCCCCGAACGCCACGGGTGCGTACGACGCCGCGTACGCCCGGATGTTCCAGTTCTACGCCGCCGGCATCCCGAACGCGACCCCCGCCGAGGAAGTCGCGGCGGTGATCCACGAGGCGGCCACCACCGACCAGTACAAGCTGCGGTGGCCGGTGTCGTGGGGCGGGCCCGAGCTGGTGGCCGGTCGCGCCGCGATGTCGGACGAGGAGTGGGTGTCGATGGGTGCAGCCGACGACGCCGACTACTACGCCCGGTTCGGTTCCCTGCTCGGCGTCGACATCGCACCTGCGTAGTTCGGCGCTGTCGGTGGCAGGGTCGCTGCCCACAAGCGCTCGCCGTCGTCGTCGACCTCGTCGGTGACGACGAGCCCGACCGCTACGGCGACGCGTTCGGAAGCGACGTGCTCAGGGTGGATGTGGGCGATCAACCGCTCGGTGCCGTGGGCACGCAGCCAGCCGGCCACCGCCCGCACCGCCTCGCGTGCCAGTCCTTGGCGCTGCCACGGGGTACCGATGACCCAGGCGATCTCGGCGGTCGGGCCGACGACCGTGGCCTGCACGAAGCCGACCGGCTCGTCGTCGGGTTGCCGGCGCACGATCCAGTTGTGCCACAGCTCGTCGCGCCGATTCGAGCCGGCAACCTGTGACGCGTAGCGGGCCGTCAACGCGTCGAGGGTTGGCGGCTCGCCCCCGGTGAACTCGTAGAGCGCCGGGTCGCCGAGCACCTCCACCATCGCTGGTGCGTCGCCGGCCGAGAGCGCCGTGAGCACGACGCGATCGGTTCGGATGCGTCCTGCGGTGGAGGTCATGAGCCAGCGTCGCACAGCTCGGCACCGGTCAGCCGTCGTGCTCGGCCAGCTCGCGGAACTCGTCGGGCACCTGGCCGACGGCGGAGAACACCGTGGAGGTGTAGCCGACAGCCGAACGGCCGAAGCGGGTGCGCACGGCGTCCATCTGGTGGTCGACGGCCCAGCGGGCCGCGCCGGCCGGCGTGCCGGGTCGTAGTGGCTCGTCGGAGAGACCCATCGTCATCTCGAGCTGCAGGACCGGCGCTTGCGTGAGTCCCGACACCGAGACGGCGAGCAGCGAGAGCTGCGTCTCGCCCGGGTGGTCGGCGAGACCGGCGTGCACCAGTTGCTCGGCGACCTCGGCGAGGGTGAGCGTGGTGGCGATCGGCGCCGGCAACGTGACCGAGCGGGTGATCGAGCGCATCGCCCGCTCGTCGCCGCCCCCCGACCGGGCGCCCCGATCGCGCGTCGGTGGGAACCGGATGCGCACCGTGACGGTGCGTCCGGCACGCTGCTTGGCCCGCAGGCGCGAGGCCACGCGATCGCTCAGATGGCCGACGACCGCACGGATCAGATCGGGCGTCACGTCACGCCGGCCGAACGCCGATTGCGCGCCGACCGACTTGGCCCGTACGCCCGCCACGAGCGGCCGGGGGTCGTGGTCGACGGCGAGCGCACCGAGCTTGCTACCCGCGGCGTGGCCGAGGAGATGTTCGAGCGAGGTGCCGGGCAGCTCGGCGAGCTGGCCGATGGTGGTCACGCCCTGCTCGGCCAACCGGGCCCTGGTGACGGGGCCGACGCCCCACATCAGCCCGACGGGGAGTGGGTGCAGGAACGCGAGCTCGTCACCAGGCTCGACCACTACGAGCCCGTCGGGCTTGGCCACCTGCGAGGCGACCTTGGCGAGGTGCTTGGTGCCGGCGACGCCGACCGAGACCGGGAGTCCGATCTCGTCACGCACCCGCCGGCGGATCGCCTGGGCGATCGTGGTCGGCGAGCCGAACAGGCGGACCGCGCCGGCCACGTTCAGGAACGCTTCGTCGATCGAGATGCGCTCGACCAACGGGGTGAAGTCCTCGAACACGGTCATCACCTGGTCGGCGAGCCGTTGGTACTCGCGGAAGTGTCCGCCGACGAACTGAAGCTTCGGGCAGAGCTGCTTCGCCCGCCAGCCGGACATGCCACCGCTGACCCCGAACGCCTTCGCCTCGTACGACGCGGCGAGCACGACGCCGCCCCCGACGGCGATCGGCCGCCCGCGCAACGCCGGATCGAGCAACTGCTCGACCGATGCGTAGAACGCGTCGAGATCGGCATGCAGGATGTTCGCCACGCCGCTCACCGATCGATCGTAGACGAACAGGTGTTCGTCTACAAGAGCCGGGCGCAACGGTTCGTCGGCGCGTGCCCCGCCGTGGGCGGCGACCTAGGACGCGACGAGGACGTGGGAGGTGAAGGGCACCGAAAGCGTGCCATCGGCGTTCGTGTAGGCGGCGAGGCGATCTGCGGCGGTAGCGACGACCCGCTGGCTGGTGATCGGCGGCGGGTTGTCGCTGGCGTTGGCGGGGTGGCTCGTCAAGGCGATGCACGAGACCGGGTATGAACCCACCACGCGGGGCGGTCGGTCGACATGGCAGCACCTGGCCGACTCGACCCGGGCCGGCCTCGGCGAGATCCGCACGCAGCGTGCCCTCGTCTGGCTCGCGGCCATGCTGCTCGTGGCCGGTGGTGCCAGCGAGGCCTACGA
>JAYUAM010000096.1:0-5918 GCA_043741295.1 Acidimicrobiia bacterium | reverse complement strand
TGCGTGGTGTACGCCGCAAAGATCGACGGGCTGGCGAACCCGCCGGCCGACGATCCGCAGAACAGGCCGGGGCAGGGCCAGTGACGGGACGCATCGATCGTCAGGATCTTGAACCCGGTGGTCACGATCACGTCGGACTGGACGGTGCCGGCCGACGACGAAGCGACGATACGCACCGTGTAGGTCGTGTTCCAGAGCGGGACGAGCAGGTGCCGGGTTGCTGAGCAGTTCCCACTCGCGGTGATCGCGGTGCCGACGATCGAGGTCGAGCAGGTCGTAGAGAGCCCGAATCCGTCTACGTTCGGCTCGAGCGCGAGATCGCGACCGTCGCCCCGGACGCCAACCGACTGGGCGCCGACGAAGGCCGGCGCGTTGGGCGGCGGCGCGGTGGTGGCCGGAGTGGTCGGCGCTGGTGCGGTGGTCACCGGTGCGGTGGTGGCCGGTGCGGTGGTGGCCGGCGCAGTGGCGGCCGGCGCAGTGGCGGCCGGCGCGGTCGTCGGCGGGCTCGTCGCCGGGGTGGCTGTGGCGGCGGGTGCCGAGGTGGCCGGGTCGGTCGGCGTCGGCTCGCTGGTCGGCGGCTCGGTGGCCGGGTCCGTGGGCGCCGTCGAGGCTTCGTCGGCCGGTGGGTCGGTCGGTCGGGTGGCCGGTGGGTCGGTCGGTCGGGTGGCCGCGGAGCTGGGCGTCTTGACGATGGTCGAGGGAGCGACGGCGGCGGGGCCCGGGCGCGTACCCGACGCCGGTGGGTTCGTCGTCGCCGGTGTCGACGTTCGCGGCTTCGTCGCTGGTGCCGCCGTTGGTGCGGTCGTCGCCGGAGCCAGCGTGGACGATGTGGTGGGCGAGTCGGCCGGGATGGCGGCGACGGCGGCGATCGGTTCGGCGATCGGCGCGTCGATCCCGTTGCCGAAGACCGCGCCGCGGACCTCGCCGGAGGCCGGGTCGCTCGACGCCAGACCGGGCTCGACGGCCGCGACGCTCACGGCGCGATCCGGTCGGGGGGCGACCACGGCATCGTGAAGCGCAGGCACGAAGGTGTTGACGGCAACGGTCGCGGCGAGAGCGAGGGCGGCCGGGGCTTGAGCCACCGGTGCGGCGAGGCTGCCGAGTTGGCGGAGCAACCCGATCGCCTGGAGGGGCAACCAGGCCGTGAACCCGGCGACCCGACGCAGCCGGCGCAGACCGATGTTCAGGAACGCGCGCACGACGTCCGGATCGAAGTGCGTGCCGGCGCAGCGCACGACTTCTGCCTGGGCCGCCGGCATGCTCATCGCCCGCTTGTACGAACGCACCGCGGTCATCGTCTCGAAGGCGTCGGCGAGAGCGACGATGCGCCCGGCGAGCGCGATGTTCGTGCCGGCGAGCTTGTCGGGGTAGCCCGAGCCGTCCCACTTCTCGTGGTGCTGGCCGATGCCGTACCACCAGGGGCCGAGCCAGTCCTTCAACGACTCGGCGAGGCGAGCGCTGGCCGCCGGGTGGCCCGCAAGGATCGCCCACTCCTCGGGGTCGGGCCGGCCCTTCAGGTCGAGGATCTCGGTGGGCACGGTGATCTTGCCGAGGTCGTGGAGCAGCGCCGCCCACCGGAGCTTCTGCAGCTCCTGCTCGTCGAGGCCGATCTCGGTTCCGATCAGCTCGGCGTAGGCGCGGACGCGTTCGGAGTGACCGCGAGTCAGACGGTGGTGGCCGCTGAGGGAGGCGACCATCGACACGATCTCCGCAGCCACCTCCTTCGGCTCGACCGTCAGGCCGCGCTCGTCGATCTCACTCAGCCGCTTCTCGAGATCGCGGGCGCTCGGGGCACGCAGCGCCGTGCGCAGGCGCTTCGGCGTCTCGTTCGGGAATGCGAGGGAGAGGCGCAGCAGGAAGGCGAGCGGGGCGAGCCGCTGCATCGCCACGCGGGCGGCGACCATGGTTCCGGCCGAGATGGCGAGGATGGCGAACAGTCGGACGACGCCGAACACCATGGCGGTCGGGCGGGGAAGCACGTCACCGAGCAGCAATGACACGCCGAACGCGGCGATTGCCGGCACGAGCACGATCACGCCCTGGAGAACCAATGCCAACCCGCGACGCGAACGCCAGACCGAGGCGTCGTTGCCGCCGCCCGAACCGTTCGACGACGAAGCCGGTGCGGGCGGGACGACGAAGGCGACGGGCTCGCCCGCCGGTTCGACGGTGGAGCGCCGTTCGGGGGCGACCGGTGTGTTGGGTGACTCGATCCCTTGTTGGACGACGGTGTCCTGGGACGCGACGAGCGGGCTCACGAAGAGGATGATCGGCATCTCGCGGGTGCTCTGTACTCAGCTCCGTTCAGGAGTTCGTCAAGGCTCCGGCAAGGACTGTTCGGTCCACGATTTCTCCTCTGGAGACCGGACAGGACTACCGTCGGAGCTGGTGGCGGCGATGGTCGACCGCGCCGCCGACCAGTGTCCGCCGCAGTGACGGCGACGCCCGGCCGACCTCGACCGAGCAGCGTCCGAAGATCGAGAGGCGACGACGCATGGCACAGCCGCAAGCGATGAAGACACGAGGCCCGGTCACCGGTACCGCCGTACGTCACGGCGATTCGAAGGCGCCGTTCGTCGTGCAGTTCTGGCGCTCGGCCGTCGTGAAGAAGTGGCTGATGGCGCTCACCGGGATCATGCTCTTCGGCTTCGTCTTCTTCCACATGATCGGCAACCTGAAGATGTACCTCGGCCGCAACGCGACCGGGGTGTACCACCTCGACGAGTACGGTGAGTTCCTGCGCAACCTGCTCGTGCCGATCCTTCCCCGCACGGTGACGCTCTGGCTCCTGCGCCTCGGGCTCATCGGGGCGTTCGGCGTGCACATCGCAGCGTCGGCGTCACTCACGGCGATGAACCGGCGGGCCCGACCGGTGCGCTACCAGAGTCAGCGCGACTACGTGGCCGCCAGCTTCGCCAGCCGCACCATGCGGGTCACCGGCGTGATCTTCGCTCTGTTCCTGCTGTTCCACCTCGCCGACCTCACGTGGGGCTGGTTCAACCCTGGCTTCGTGCGTGGTGAGGTGACGCGCAACCTGCATGCCAGCCTGTCGCGCGTGCCCGTGGCGATCTTGTACATCCTCGGCAACGTCGCCCTCGGAGTGCACCTGTGGCACGGCCTGTGGTCGATGTTCCAGTCGCTCGGGTGGAACAGCCCACGGTTCAACAGTTGGCGACGGTGGTTCGCCCAGGGCTTCGCCACGTTGATCGTGGTCGGCAACCTCTCGTTCGTCTTCGCCTGGGTCACCGGCGCCCTTTCCTTCAAGGCGGTCTGATCATGACGGCTGACACCGCGGTGAGCAGCGCCGCTCTCGCCTCGAAGGTCCCCGACGGCCCGATGAACGAGCGCTGGGAGAGCTACAAGTTCAACGCCAAGCTCGTGAACCCGGCGAACCGTCGGCGCTACGAGGTGATCGTCGTCGGCACCGGCCTGGCCGGCGCGTCGGCGGCGGCCACGCTCGGCGAGATGGGCTACAACGTGAAGGCCTTCACGTTCCACGACTCGCCCCGCCGGGCCCACTCTATCGCCGCCCAGGGTGGCATCAACGCCGCCAAGAACTACCGGGGCGACGGCGACAGCGTGCACCGGCTGTTCTACGACACGGTGAAGGGCGGTGACTTCCGCAGCCGCGAGTCGAACGTGCACCGTCTCGCCGAGGTGTCGACGAACATCATCGACCAGTGCGTCGCCCAAGGTGTGCCGTTCGCCCGCGAGTACGGCGGCCTGCTCGATACGCGCTCGTTCGGCGGCGCCCAGGTGTCGCGCACCTTCTACGCCCGCGGCCAGACCGGCCAGCAGCTGCTGCTCGGCGCGTACCAGTCGCTCGCCCACCAGATCGGGCTCGGCACGGTGCAGCTGTACAACCGCTGCGAACTGGTCGACGTGGTGACGGTCGACGACGAGTGCGCCGGCATCGTGACGCGCGATCTGGTCAACGGTGAGATCCAGTCCCATTCGGCCCACGCCGTGGTGCTCGCCACCGGTGGCTACGGCAACGTGTTCTTCCTGTCCACCAACGCGATGGCGTGCAACGTCACCGCGGCGTGGCGCGCCCACCGGCGTGGCGCCTACTTCGCCAACCCCTGCTACACGCAGATCCACCCCACGTGCATCCCGTCGTCGGACGAGTTCCAGTCGAAGCTCACGCTCATGTCCGAGTCGCTGCGCAACGACGGTCGCATCTGGGTGCCCAAGGACATCGACGACGAGCGCAACCCGAACGAGATCCCCGACGAGGCGCGCGACTACTACCTCGAGCGGCGCTACCCGAGCTTTGGCAACCTCGCCCCGCGCGACATCGCCAGCCGGGCGGCGAAGGTGGAGGTCGACAAGGGTCACGGCGTCGGGCCGTTGCAGAACGGCGTGTACCTCGACTTCGGCCCGGCCATCGAACGCCTCGGCGAATCGGTCATCCGTGAGCGCTACGGGAACCTGTTCGAGATGTACGAGCGGATCACCGACGAGAACCCGTACCAGGTGCCGATGCGCATCTACCCCGCTGTCCACTACACGATGGGTGGGCTCTGGGTGGACTACGAGCTGATGACCACCATTCCTGGTCTCTACGCGGCGGGCGAGGCGAACTTCTCCGACCACGGCGCCAATCGCCTCGGCGCCTCGGCGCTGATGCAGGGTCTCGCCGACGGCTACTTCGTGCTCCCGTACACGCTGCCGAACTACCTCGCCGGTCGCCTCGGCACGGCGGTGGTGCCCACCGACCACCCGGCGTTCAAGCAGGCCGAGTCCGACGTGCGCGGTCGCTTCGACGGCTACCTCGCCACGAACGGCACCCGCTCGGTGGATCACTACCACCGCGAGCTCGGCAAGATCATGTGGGACTACTGCGGCATGGAGCGCACGCGTGAGGGTCTGGAGAAGGCGCTCGGCGAGATCCCGGCGCTCCACGCCGAGTTCAAGACCGACGTGCGCGTGCCCGGCTCGGCCGCCACGTTGAACCAGAGCCTCGAGCGGTGCGCCCGCGTCGACGACTTCTTCGAGCTCGCCCAGCAGATGTGCCGTGACGCGCTCGTGCGCGAGGAGAGCTGCGGTGGGCACTTCCGCGCCGAGCACCAGACGGCCGAAGGCGAGGCCGAGCGCGACGACGAGCACTTCGCCCACGTCACCGCGTGGGAGTGGAGCGGCGACGCGTTGGCGCCCACCGAGCACCGCGAACAACTCGAGTTCGAAGCAGTGCACCTCGCCGTGCGCTCGTACAAGTAGGCGGAGACTGTGTCCACCACCATGAATCTCACGTTGCGGGTGTGGCGGCAGGACGGGCCGGACGACACCGGGCAC
Organism: Acidimicrobiia bacterium; assembly: GCA_043741295.1. GTDB lineage: Bacteria > Actinomycetota > Acidimicrobiia > Acidimicrobiales > Ilumatobacteraceae > JAYUAM01. The sequence goes on along the minus strand of JAYUAM010000096.1, from coordinate 623 downwards.
TTCGACACGCTCACCGCCGATGGCATCAAGGACGACATGTCGTTCCTGGAGATGCTCGACATCGTCAACGAGCGCCTGACGATGGACGGCAAGGATCCGATCACGTTCGACCACGACTGCCGCGAGGGCATCTGCGGCACGTGCTCGCTGATGATCAACGGCCAGGCCCACGGGCCGGCGCTGCGCACCGCAACGTGCCAGCTGCACATGCGCAAGTTCCACGACGGCCAGACGATCACCATCGAGCCGTGGCGTGCCGCGGCCTTCCCCGTCATCAAGGATCTGATGGTCGACCGTTCGGCGTTCGACCGCATCGTCGAGGCCGGCGGCTACATCACCGCCAACACCGGTGGGGCGCCCGAGGCGAACCTCACGCCCGTGCCGAAGCCGGTGGCCGACGCGGCGATGGACGCCGCCGAGTGCATCGGCTGCGGCGCATGCGTGGCGGCCTGCCCGAACGGGGCGGCGAACCTGTTCACGTCGGCCAAGATCGGTCACCTCAACGTGCTGCCGCAGGGCCAGGCCGAGCGCTACTCGCGGGTCGAGGCGATGGTCGACACGATGGAGGAGCACTTCGGCTCCTGCACGAACCACGGCGAGTGCGAGCAGGCCTGCCCGAAGGC
>JAYUAM010000095.1:0-2488 GCA_043741295.1 Acidimicrobiia bacterium | reverse complement strand
CGGGCGTCGGTCGCCGAGGACGTGCGCCGAAACCTCGCCCGTACCGAGCTCGCCTGGCTCCGCCGCGGCGCTCCGGCGCGCACGAGCAAGCCCAAGGCTCGCATCGCTTCGGCGACCTCGATCGTCGAGGGCAGGGCCCAGGCGGCGGCCCGTTCGGGTGCGCTCGACCTCGCCGCGCTGGGCACGACCCGCCTCGGCTCGAAGGTGGTCGAGCTGCACGACGTCACGTTCGCCTGGCCCGGGACCGGGGCGGCCGGTGCACCGACGCCATTGGTGCGCCACCTCGACCACGTGATCGAGCCCGGCGACCGGCTCGGGGTCGTCGGTGCGAACGGCGCCGGCAAGACCACCTTGCTCGAACTGATCGCCGATCGCCTGCAACCGACCTCCGGTCGCATCGAGCGGGGGAGCACGTTGCGCATCGGCTACTACGACCAGCACGGCGTCGAGCTCGACACCGCGATGCGCGTTCGCGACGCCGTCGCCGGACCGGGCAACGCGCCGACGCATCAGCACGCCGCGTTGATGGAACGGTTCTGGTTCGATGCCGATGCGCAATGGGCCCAGATCGGCACGCTGTCCGGCGGCGAGCGACGCCGGTTGCAGCTGCTGCTCGTGCTCGCCGACCAGCCGAACGTGCTGCTGCTCGACGAGCCGACCAACGACCTGGATCTCGACACGCTGCGGGCGCTCGAAGACTTCCTCGACGGGTGGTCGGGCGCGGTGGTCGTCGTCTCGCACGACCGCACGTTCCTCGACCGAACGGTCACCGAGGTGCTCGCCCTCGACGGTCTCGGTGGTGCCGGTCTCGTGCGTGGCGGGTACGCCGGTTGGATCGCCGCCCGCGCCGCGGGAACGGCCGTCGGTCGGAGCACGGCTAAGGGCACGATGGCCGCGGATCGCGCCCGGCCCGGCGGCGGCCCGTCGGCGGTCGTCAGGCCCGTCGATCGGGTGGTCGGCGGACGCAGCCCGTCGACCTTGCGCCGGATGCTGAGCGCGGCCGAACGTGATGTCGCCGCCGCGGCGACGGAGCGCGACCGGCTGGGCGGCCTGCTCGCCGGTGGCGTCACCGACCACGGCGAGCTGGCCCGGCTCGGTCACTCGCTCGCCGATGCCGAGCAGTGCCTCGCCACCGCCGAGGAGCACTGGCTCACCCTCGCCGCCGACGCCGAAGCGAGCGGGCTCGCGACGTAGGGAGGGCGAGCGGGCTACCTCATGGCGTCGCTGACGAGTGCGTCCCCGAGCGGCGGCCACGCGTCCATCGCCCACGGTCCGAACTCGCGGTCGGTAAGACACACGCAGGCGAGGTCGATCGTCGGATCGACCCACAGGAACGTGCCCGCCCCGCCGAAATGACCGTAGCTCTCGGCCGACAGGAGCGCGCCGGCCCAATGCCCCGGCTTGGCGAAGTTGCGCTCGACGCCGAGGCCCCAGTCGAGCGGTTCGTACCGTGCGACCCCCGGGAGCACGCCGGTGAGGCCGGGGAACTGCACGACCCGCATGGCGTCGACGGTCCCGGGTGCGAGCAGCCGGGGCCGACGAAGCTCGCCAACGAACCGCACGAGGTCGTCGACGGTGCTCCACACCGCTTGGGCCGGCGAACCATGCAGCTCGGTCGCGCTCATGCCGAGCGGGTCGAGCACCGCCTCGCGTTGGTAGGTGTCGAACGGCATGGAGGCTGCGGCAGCGAGCGCCTGGGCCGCCTCCTCGATGCCCCGGTTCGAGTAGATCCGTCGGGTGGCCGGGGCGGCGAGTACGCCGGCGTCACTCTCGAACCCGTAGCCCGATGCGTGGGCAAGCAGGTGGCGCACGGTCGACCCCGGCGGACCGACACGGTCGTCGAGTGCGAGCGTCCCCTCTTCGACGGCGACGAGCATCGTGTACGCGACCAGAAGCTTGGCGACCGAGGCAATCCGGAACCGGCGTCCGGTGTCGCCGTAGGTTTCGGCGAGGGAGCCATCGCGTACGACGGCCGCGCCGGCGTTCGCAACGCCCCACGTGGCGAGCAGATCGAGGGCGGCCACGCGCCGAGCTTACGAGGTGAGATCACGCGCGAACGGCGGCGAGGTCGGGCGACGGGTCGAACGTCGACGACGTGCCTGCCTCTGTCGCCGTCGACCGGTCAACGTTCGGCCTCGGCCTCGGCCTCGGCCTCGGCGACGGCCCACAGACTCGGACGTCAGGGCGCTCCGCGCCGGTGGGCGGTGATCACCACGTCGACAGTGGTCGTGAGCCCGGCGAGATCGCCGATCGCCGCTCGCTGCTCGGCGCTCGCCCGCCACCAGTACGGGGTCATGTGGAGCAGATCGGTGATCTCCATCGCCGAGGTCAGTGTGAGTGCGAACCGCACCTGCTCACGAGCAACCGACGTCGCCGGCACGGCTTCGTCGGCGCCGCCGACGTCGCCGGGTGCGTCGGGCGCGCTGGTGTGGGCGCGCTGCTCGTGCACACGCGCCGTGCCATAGATCAGTTCCGTGAGGCCGGTGAG